>NZ_JBNCAB010000011.1:0-114171 GCF_049805555.1 Burkholderia sp. DN3021
GCGCGGCGCCGCGGCCGACGCGGGCTGGCCGGCCGTCGTCGCGGTCGTGCCGGCGCGCAACGAGGCCGACGTGATCGCCCGCGCGGCGACTTCGCTGCTCGAGCAGGATTATCCGGGCGACTTTCATCTGATCATTGTCGACGACCACAGCGACGACGGCACCGCCGACGCGGCCCGTGCGGCGGCGCTCGCGATCAACCGCGCCGACCGGCTGACGGTGCTGGCCGCGAAGCCGCTGCCGGCCGGCTGGTCGGGCAAGGTGTGGGCGCAGTCGCAGGGAATCGCCGCGGTGCAGACGCTCGGCCTGCCGGCCGACTACCTGCTGCTGACGGATGCCGATATCGGCCACCCGCCCGATGCCGTCGCGCAGCTCGTCACGCGCGCGCAGGCCGAGCACCGCGATCTCGTGTCGCTGATGGTGCGGCTGCGCTGCGATTCGTTCTGGGAAAAGGCGCTGATCCCGGCGTTCGTGTTCTTCTTCGCGAAGCTCTACCCGTTCTCGTGGATCAACAACCCGCGCAACCGGACGGCCGGCGCCGCGGGCGGCTGCATGCTCGTGAAGCGCACGGCGCTCGAGGAAGCGGGCGGCATCGAGTCGATCCGCGGTGCGCTGATCGACGACTGCAGCCTTGCCGCGCAGATCAAGCATCGCGGCAGCGGCCGCCATCCGATCCGGCTCGACCTGGCCGACCGCAGCGTGTCGCTGCGCCCGTACGACAGCTGGCGCGACATCTGGAACATGATCGCGCGCACCGCGTTCACGCAGCTGCACTATTCGCCGCTGCTGCTGGCCGGCACGCTGCTCGGGATGGCGGTCATCTACCTCGTGCCGCCCGTCGCGGCGCTCGCGTACGGCGCGCGCGCGTGGCCGGCGTGGCTCGCGTGGGCGTCGATGTGCGCCGCGTATGCGCCGATGCTGCGCTACTACCGGCGCTCGCCGCTGTGGGCGCCCGCGCTGCCGCTCGTCGCGCTGTTCTACGTCGGCGCGACGTTCGCGTCCGCGTGGCGCTACTGGCGCGGCAAGGGCGGCCAGTGGAAGGCGCGCGTGCAGGCGCCGGTGGAGCGCTGAGCGTTTCGCGCGCCGCCGGCGTGCGTCCCGGGACGCTGCCGTTCCGGCAGCCGGAAAGCAAACAGCCCGATCGGCGGAAACCGGTCGGGCTGTGTCGTTTTCGGCGGTGCTGCCTGCCGGTGCTTACCGCTGGGTCAGCATCATGTACATCTGGATCACCACGTCGGGCGAGAACGTGAACGGCACCCAGCCGAAGCCGGTGTGGCGGGCGACCAGCAGGCGGTCGCCGTTCGACTGCTTCTGCACGGCCATCATCGGGTTCTTCGTCGTCACGAAACGCCAGCCGGCCGGGATGCCGGGCGGCGGCTCCGGCTGCATCGACGCGCGCGCATGCGCGAGTTCCTCGATCAACTGCCCCAGTTGCTCCGGATGCAGCGTGATCGATTCGCCGTTGATGGTCAGCGTGAGTTCGTTCTGCGACGGACGCGCCACGTGCAGCGTCGATTTGTCGGCCGGGTGCGTGGCGGCTTCGGTTTCAGTCGCGGTTTCGGCTTCGGCTTGCGCCGTCGCGACGACAGCGGTTCCTGCGTCGGCCGCCGCATCGGCTGCATCGGCTGCATCGGTCTCGGCCGGCGCGGATGCGATCACGGCCAGTTCCGCCGCTGGCGTGCCTGCCGGTGCCGCTTCGACGACTTCGGCGGCAACGGCCGGGGCGGCCACTGCGTTCGTCGCGGCTTCCTTGACGACGGCCTCGACCAGCGCCTCGGCATCGGCGACGGCCTTCGCGTGGTGCTGCGCGGCGGCTTCGGCTTGCGCGATCGCTTCGGCATGGCGCTGCGTGACGGCTTCGGCCTGCGCGGTGGCGTCGGCGTGGCGTTGCGCGGCGGCTTCGGCCTGCGCGATCGCTTCGGCGTGGCGCTGCGTGACGGCTTCGGCCTCGGCGGTCGCATCGGCATGACGCTGCGCGGCGGCTTGCGTTTCGGCGATCGCTTCCGCGTGACGCTGCGCAAGCGCTTCGGCCTCGGCGATCGCGGCCGTGTGGCGCTGCGTGGCCGCTTCGGCTTCGGCGGTCGCTTGCGCGTGACGCTTCGCGGCGGCCTCGGCTTCGGCGGTCGCTGCCGCATGGCGCTGCGCGGCCGCATCGGCTTCGGTCGCGGCGGCGTCATGGCGTTGCGCGGCGGCCTCGGCTTCGGCGATCGCCGCTGCGTGTCGTTGCGATGCGGCTTCGGCATCCGCATGACGTTGCGCGAGTGCTTCGGTCCGTGCGGTGGCTTCCGTATGGCGCAGCACGGCGGCTTCGGCTTGCGCGGCGGCATCCGTATGACGGTGGGCGGCGGCTTCGGCGGCGGCGGCGGCTTCCGCGTGGCGCTGCTGCGCGGCTTCGGCGTCGGCGGCTGCCGCCGTGTGGCGCTGCGCTGCGGCCTGCGCTTCGGCTTCCGCGGCGGCGTGACGTTGCGCGGCGGCCTGGGCTTCCGCTGCTGCGGCGCGCGCGAAGGCTTCCGCGCTGCGGGCCGCCTGCTGCGCGGCGTGGTGATCGTGGAGGAGCTGATCGACGCCCGCGTTGAGCGAATCGATCTGATCGTTCAGGTTCATGCGTGTCTTCTCTGCGTAAGACCCGCGATTTTACCCGCTGCGCCAGTGCCGGTCCGCGTGCGACGTGTAACAAAATGCGCAAGGCGGCGCGAAGCGCGCCGCTTTGTGTTATTTCAGGTACCCTGCCGAGCCGAACCAGTCGAGCGCATCGCGCAGCCCTTCGCGGTACGGGCGCGCACGGTAGCCGAGCTCGCGCTCGGCCTTCGCGGACGTGAAATACATCTTGTTCTTCGACATCCGCAGCCCGTCCACGGTGACGAACGGCTCTTTCTTCGTGAACTTCGCGACCGCTTCGGCGCCGACCGCGAGCGGGTACAGCGGCCAGCGCGGCAGCGCGATCGTCGGCGCCTTGCGGCCCGTCATCTGCGCGATGTCGGCCAGCATCTGCTGCAGCGGCAGGTTTTCGCCACCGAGGATGTAGCGCTCGCCGATCCGGCCGCGTTCGAGCGCGAGGAAGTGGCCGTGCGCGACGTCGTCGACGTGCACGAGGTTCAGCCCCGTGTCGACGAACGCGGGAATCTTGCCGAGCGCGGCTTCGACGATGATGCGGCCGGTCGGCGTCGGCTTCACGTCGCGCGGGCCGATCGGCGTCGACGGGTTGACGATCACGGCCGGCAGCCCTTCGTCGGCGATCATCCGCTCGACCGCGCGTTCCGCGAGCACCTTGCTGCGCTTGTAGACGCCGATCGCCTGCTCGGGCGTGAGCGGCCGGTTTTCGTCGGACGGGTCGCCCGCGCTCGTGACCTTCAGCGTCGCGACGCTGCTCGTGTAGACGATCCGCTCGACGCCTTCGGCGCGTGCCGCGCGCATCGTCGCGACCGCGCCTTCGAGGTTCGCGCGCTCGATCTCGTCGGGATCGGGCGCCCACAGCCGGTAGTCGGCCGCCACGTGCAGCAGGTAGCGCACGCCGCGCAGCGCGGCGCGCATCGACGCCTCGTCGCGCATGTCGCCGGTGACGATCTCGGCGTCGAGATCCGCGACGTTCGTGCGCGGGCTGGTCGGGCGCACGAGCACGCGCACCGCATAGCCTTTCTGCTGCGCGATGCGCGCGACGGCCGAGCCGACGAAACCGGACGCGCCGGTGACGAGAACGAGATCGCGGGAGGTATCAGTCATGCGTTTCCTTCGGGGCCGCGCGCGAGCGGCGCGGCGGTTGAGCATCGGCGAGATTGTACGTGGTCGGCGCGTGCGGCGACGCAACGCCGGCGCCCCGGCGGGCCGTGCTTGCGTGGCGGCGCGCGGCCGGTCCGCCGCACGCGTGTGCGAAGCGGCCGACGCGACTACAATGCCGGGCTTGAATGCAACGGGAGGGCGACGCGATGAGCCGCAATGAACTGGACGAACGGATCGAGACCTACTACGTGCGGGTGCGCGGCGTCGTGCAGGGCGTCGGCTTCCGTCATGCGACGGTGCGCGAGGCGCATGCGCTGAAGCTGCGCGGCTGGGTCGCGAATCTCGAGGACGGCAGCGTCGAGGCGATGATCCAGGGCCCCGGCGCGCAGATCGACCGGATGCTCGCGTGGCTGCGCCACGGGCCGCCGGCTGCGCGCGTGACCGAGGTGACGTTCGAGGAACGCCGGACCGAAAGGCGCTTCGAGCGTTTCCAGCAGCAGTAACAGGCGCACAACAACCATGACGGGGTATCCGGAAGCCGGGCGCGGCCTCATGCTGTCGGTGATGGCGTCGACGCTGTTCGCGCTGATGTCGGTTTACGCGAAGCTGCTCGCGCCGCTCACCGGGCTCGACATCTTCGCGTGGCGCGTGCTGTGGACCGCGCCGGGCGCGCTCGCGCTGATCGCGTTGCGCGACCGCTGGCCCGCGCTCGTCGACCTCGCGCGGCGCAGCGTGCGCGACTGGCGTCTGCTGATCGCGCTGCCCGCGAGCGCGGCGCTGCTCGGCCTGCAGTTGTGGCTGTTCCTGTGGGCGCCGCTGCACGGCCGCATGCTCGAGGTGTCGCTCGGCTATTTCCTGCTGCCGCTGACGATGGTGCTCGTCGGCCGCTTCTACTATCACGAACGTCTCGACCCGCTGCAATGGGCGGCGGTCGCGTGCGCCGCGCTCGGCGTCGTGCACGAAGTGTGGGCGACGCGCGCGTTCGCGTGGCCGACGCTCGTCGTCGCGCTCGGCTATCCGCCGTATTTCGTGCTGCGCCGCCGGATCAACGCGGATTCGCTGGCCGCGTTCGCGATCGAGATCGTGCTGTTGTGCCCGGTCGCCTTCGCGATGGTCGCGGCGAGCACGACGCGCGTCGCGAGCAATCCGGTGTTGTGGGCCGCGCTGTTGCCGGGGCTCGGCGTGCTCAGCACGCTCGCGCTCGCGAGCTACCTGAAGGCGAGCCGGATGCTGCCGATGGCGCTGTTCGGGATTCTCGGCTACGTCGAGCCCGTGCTGCTCGTCGCGGTGTCGCTGCTGCTGCTCGGCGAGACGCTGAGCGTCGCGAAGCTCGCGACATACGGGCCGATCTGGGTCGCCGTCGCGCTGACCGCGTGGCAC
This sequence comes from Burkholderia sp. DN3021, assembly GCF_049805555.1. Lineage (NCBI taxonomy): Bacteria > Pseudomonadati > Pseudomonadota > Betaproteobacteria > Burkholderiales > Burkholderiaceae > Burkholderia > Burkholderia sp. DN3021. The sequence continues at coordinate 5,096 of NZ_JBNCAB010000011.1, forward strand.
AGCGCAATGCTGATGCGGCGCTTGCCCGCGCGCGGATAAGTTTCGATCTCGATCGCGGTGCGGCGGCCGCGCGGAACGTGCCGCGCATCGTGTATCGCTGGACGATCGAACCACGTTCGAAAGCATCAATACTGACCGCAAACTGGCGACGCGCTGGCGTGAATCTGGCGGCGCTGCCCGCTTCATATCTCCGGCCTCGCGCTTGTAATCGAACAGAAGATTCGGTTGCACTTTGTTACTTAGGGCCTCCCCCTGATCGACCATAGACTGGTTTGACCGACTTCCCTTCGTATGCAGCTTTCCAATGAACGGTCATCTCCGTGCCTGGCCGGCCGGGTTGGCGCGATGCGGGCATACGCGCATCGCCGCTGATCGCGCTCGCCTTCTCCTTTTCGATCCATTCCCCGGCGCCTGTCGCGCCGCTGTTGCGCAGGTGCGCTCATGTCGTTGAGCATGCCGTCGTCCGTCGCGGTCCAGCCGTCGCGCAGCGGCCGCCTGATCGAAGTCGATTTCTTCCGTGGGCTCGTGCTGTTGATGATCGTCGTCGATCACATCGGCGCAAGCGTGCTGTCGCGCGTGACGCTGCACGCGTTCGCGCTGTGCGACGCGGCCGAGGTGTTCGTCTTTCTCGGCGGCTTCGCGACCGCAAGCGCGTACGGCGCGATCGCCGAACGGCAGGGCGCGCGCGCCGCGCAGCGCCGGTTCGTGCGCCGCGCGATGCAGATCTACCGCGCGTTTCTCGCGACGTCGACGCTGATGCTCGTCGTTTCGGCCGTGCTCGATCACTACGGGATCGATGCGCCGAACCTCGCGCTCGACGACGTCAGCGTGATGCTTGCTTCGCCGCTCACGGGCCTCGCCGAATTGCTGACGTTCCAGCGCCAGCCGTATCTCGCGTCGGTACTGCCGATGTACGTGCTGTTCGCGCTCGCGTCGCCGGTGCTCGTGCCGTTCGCGCGCCGCCATCCGTGGCTGCTGGTCGCGTTCAGCGTCGCGTCGTGGCTGGCGGCGGGCTGGCTCGGCCCCGAACTGCTGGATACCGACGGCTTCCGCTGGAGCTTCAACCCGTTCGCATGGCAACTGATGTTCGTCGCCGGCGTGCTCGCGCGCTGCCAGCCGTTCTACCGGCGCATCGCGCTCGGGCGGTGGGGCGCCGCGGCGACCGGCGTCGCGTGCGCGGTCGTGCTCGGCTGTGCGAGCTACAAGCTGTTCTCCGGGCTGCCGCTGCCCGAAGGCGTGCTCAAGCGCGATCTCGCGCTGCCGCGCGTCGTGAGCTTTGCGGCCGTCGCGTGGCTGATGGCCGATTGCGTGCGCTACGGCTGGATCGCGCGGATCGCGCAGGGCGTGCGGCCCGTCGTCGCGATCGGCCAGCGCGGGCTGATCTGCTTCGTCGCGGGCGCGGCGATTTCGCTCGTCATCGATTCGCTGCTGCACCCGGTCGCGCACGGCGCCGATCTGCGGCACGTCGGCGTGGGCCTCGTGGCCGACGCATGCGCGCTCGGGCTGATGATGGCCGTGGCCGGTTCGGGAACGTGGATCGCGCGGTGGCGCAGTGCGGCCGCGTGAGCGGCGCGGGAAGAGGCGCGTGCGGCACGCAACGTGCCGCGCGGCGTCAGTGAGGTGAGCCGATACGGGAGCGGGGAACGGCGGTTGCTTCGTCGGATTCGGCGTCGTCGCGGTCGTCCGGCGCCGGGTCGTCGCGCTCCGCGAGTACCGCGTCGGCTTCGGCTGCGGCGCGGGCGGCGCGAATCGCGGTGCAGCGCTGAGCGTGCCGGATGTCCGACAGTATCCTCAGCAGCCTCGTGGTCTTGCTTTTCATGATCTTCTCCCGCCAGTGCGCATCGCGACGGATCGGATGCGTTTCCACCAGTGTAGGACGCGATCGCGCAACCGGCAGGGGAATGTGGCGTGCATGCCGCACGCCAAGGGATAGTACTTACTGGGCCGCGGTGACGGCCTGCGCCTGCAGCGCTTCCTCGCGGCGCTCTTCCGCGCAGCGCTGATGCTGGCGCGACAGGCGGTTCATCAGCGGCAGCAGCAGCAGCGCGAGCAGCATGCCGATCGCGGCGAGCCAGCCGAGCTTCTCGAACAGCGACAGGTAGAGCGGCAGCGATTCGGTGGCCGGCAGCTCGTGCGACGGCATCTGCGCGAAGTTCGCGACGACGCTGCCGAGATACTGCGACACGCCCGTCGCGACGAAATACGCACCCATCATGAAACCGCTCATGCGCGCCGGCACGTAGCGGGCGATCATCGCGAGGCCGAGGCCGCTCACCAGCAGTTCGCCGAGCGAGTAGAGGCCGTAGCCCCACACCATGAACCACGACGACACGCGGCCGTCGACCGCGTAGCGGCCGCTGATCGTGAACACCAGGTAGCCCGCGGCGACCGCGCCGAAGCCGAGCGCGTACTTCGCGGCGACCGGCAGGTCGCGGCCGCCCTTCGCGACGGCGTTGTAGACCCACACGAGCACCGGGCTCAGCAGCATGATCCAGATCGGGTTCAGCGCCTGGAACTGCGCGGCGCTCCACGTGAACAGCGTCGTGCCGAACAGGATGAAGCGCGGATCGACGTTGCGCAGCGCGAACAGCGTCAGCGACGTCGACATCTGCACGTAGAAGATGAAGAACAGGATCACCTGGCCGATCAGCACGAGCGCCGCGATCAGGCCCGCGCGTTCCGAGCGCTCCGACTTCGCGATCATGTACGCGAAGATCGCGAGGATCGCGAACGCTGCCGTCCACACGCTGGCGACCGCGAGCTGCTTGTGCTGCAGCACGTACAGCGTGATCAGCGCGAGCGCGGCGCCGCCTGCCGCGACCGCGCCGAGGCGCTTCCAGCGGATCGGCTGTTCGTCCGGCTGCGAGCCGACATGCGCGAGCGTGCGGTGCATCAGCATGAAGTTGAGGATCGCGAGCAGCATGCCGCCGCAGCAGACCGCGAACGCGGCGTGCCAGCCCCAGTGATCCTTGATCCACGGCGTCGCGAGCATCGACACCGTCGAGCCGATGTTGACCGCCATGTAGTAGATCGTGAACGCGCTGTCGATGCGCGCATCGTCGCCTTCATAGATGCGGCGCACGAGGTTCGCCGCGTTGGCCTTGAACAGGCCGTTGCCGACGACGATCACGCCGAGCGACGCGTACATGTACGTCAGGTGATCGTTCGGTACCGCGAGCATCAGGTAGCCCGCGCACAGCACGGCCGCGCCGATGATCATCGTGCGGCGGGCGCCGAGCACCTTGTCGCCGATCCAGCCGCCGATCGACGGTGCCGCATAGACGAGCGCGGTGAACGCACCCCAGGTCAGGTTCGCATGGCTGTCGGTGAAACCGAGCCGGTCGACCATGAAGAGGACCAGGAGCGCGGCCATGCCGTAGTAGCCGAAGCGCTCCCACATTTCGATGAGGAAGACCGTCGTGAACGATCGGGTTTGTGAAACAGGTGAATGCATCATCAATCTCGGTTGAAACGGACGGCACGGATCACGCGTCGTCTTGGGTCTGACTGGCGCCTGTGCACAATGGGCCGGGTAGGCCTGGCATCGGCGATGGAACAGTCGGGCGGTTAGCCCGGGCCGGGAGCGAACACCGCCCGATGAGGCGGGGAACGACCCCGACCGGCGCGCGGATGGTAACGTTCGCCGGTCCGGTGCGTCCGGTATGCGCCACTTAGGGAAACTCCCGATATGGCAGCAACTTTCAGGAAGATTCGTCTCATCATCTATTTGTAAACTTCTAGGCGGGCCCTCCGAAGATTCCCGGAGAGCCGCTTGCAGCTTGCCTGTGAAGCCGGCGAGTCTGGCAAGATAGCGCGTCGTTTCGCTCGCTTCGTGCCCTGTTTAGCGCACCGGGCTCAACGCCGAAGGCGTGTGCGAACCTGAAGACTAAGCTATATCGATCTAACTTAGTTATTTTCCATCAAACATTTTTTGACGACTACTTTTCGGCCTGCTATGGTTCCCCCCACTGAAAACCCGCGGTCAGCAGACGCTGCCGCCGTACTGGGCAGCAAGATTCGCGCGTTGCGCCAACGACTCAAGCGCACGCTCGACGACACCGCTACCGCCGCGGGGATTTCGAAGCCGTTTCTGTCTCAAGTCGAGCGCGGGCTCGCGTCGCCGTCACTGACGTCGCTGGCCGGTATCGCGCACGCGCTCGGTGTGACGGTGCAGTACTTCGTGGATACGCCGAGCGAGGAACGCTCGGTCTGCCGAGGCGAGCAGTTGCGCTTCTTCGGGTTTGCCGATTCGGCGAACCTGTTCGCGCGGCTGACGAACGTATCCGAAGGGCGACAGCTCGAGGCGATCCTCGTGAGGTTGCCGCCGGGGCAGAAGCGGTCCGAGGTGACGACACATGCAGGAGAAGAGTTCCTGTATGTGATTGAAGGGGAAGTGTCTCTGACGCTGGAAGGCAAGACGTTCGTCCTGCAGGCCGGCGACAGTTCGCACTATCAGTCGACGGTCCCGCACAGCTGGGTCAACACCGCGAAGATCGAGTCGGTGGTGGTCTGGGTCGGTACGCCGAGGCTGTTCTAACGCACAGGTATTCCTTCGTTTCCAAGACGGGATGCCTGTCGAAAGAAACGTAAGGAATACTAAGATGAAATACGGGAATCACGGGCCTCCTCGATCGCTGCGCCCGTCAGCGTCTCACGCGTAATCCGCGGCATTCGCCGCGCGACGCTCACCGAACCCACTTTCTCAAGACTGCCACGATGAAATCCTTGCATGCCATGTCGGCCGTGCTGGCCGCGCTCGCCCTGACGACGCCCGTCGCCCACGCCGTTACCGTTCCGTCGAACGTCGCGCTCGCTCCTCAGCAGGACCTGACGCGACAGGTGCCCGCCGAAGTCGAGTCGCTCGACCCCGCGCACATCGAATCGTGGACCGGCAACACGATCGGCCTCGACCTGTTCGAAGGGCTCGCCCGCATCGATGCGGCCGGCCAGGTCGTGCCGGGCGTCGCGCTGTCGTGGGAGCGCAAGACGCCGCAGACGTGGATCTTCAAGCTTCGCCACGACGCGAAGTGGAGCAACGGCCAGCCGGTGACGGCCGCCGATTTCGTCTATGCGTGGCAGCGCCTCGTCGATCCGAAGACGGGCTCGAAATACACGATCCTCGTCGAGTTCGTGAAGAACTCGAAGGACATCATCGCCGGCAAGGCCGCGCCGTCGACGCTCGGCGTGCGCGCCGTCGACCCGTACACGCTCGAGGTGACGACCGACGTGCCCGTCGCGTTCTTCCCGGAGCTGACCGCGATGGTGCCGCTCGCGCCGGTGAACAAGGACACGGTGACGAAGCTCGGCGACGCGTGGACGCGCCCGGGCAACATCGTCAGCAACGGCCCGTTCCAGCTGGTCGACTGGCAGCCGAACAACCGCATCGTGATCTCGAAGGACGCGAAATACTGGAACGCGCCGAAGGTCGTGATCAACAAGGTCACGTACCTGCCGATCGAAAGCGACGAGACCGCGATGCGCATGTACCAGGCCGGCCAGATCGACTACAGCTACTCGATTCCGTCGGGGATCTTCCAGCAGGTCAGCAAGCAGTTCGGCGGCGAACTGCGCCAGGGCCTGCAACTCGCGACGTACTACTACTACCTGAACAACAACGATCCGGCGCTGAAGGACAAGCGCGTGCGCCAGGCGCTGTCGATGGTGCTCGATCGCGAGGTGCTGACCTCGAAGCTCACGCAGGCCGGCGAGAAGCCGATGTACGGGCTGATGCCGAACGGCACGAAGGGCGTGCAGCCGTTCACGCCGGACTGGGCGTCGTGGCCGATGGCCAAGCGCGTCGAGACGGCGAAGAACCTGCTGAAGCAGGCCGGCTACTCGGATGCGAAGCCGCTGTCGTTCACGCTGACCTACAACACCAACGACCTGCACAAGAAGGTCGCGCTGTTCGCCGCGTCGGAATGGCGCACGAAGCTCGGCGTCAACACCAAGCTCGAGAACGTCGAGTTCAAGGTGCTGATGAAGGAGCGGCATGACGGCAAGGTGCAGATCGCGCGCGACGGCTGGTTCGCCGACTACAACGACGCGATGACGTTCTTCGACCTGCTGCGTTGCGGTAGTGCGCAGAACACCGTCGGCTACTGCAACAAGCAGGCCGACGCACTCGTCGACGAAGGCAACCAGAAGCTCGACGACAAGGCGCGTGCCGCGCTGCTCACGCAGGCACACGACCTCGCGCTGAACGACACGCCGATGGTGCCGCTGTTCCAGTACTCGGCAGACCGCCTCGTGAAGCCCTATGTGGGCGGCTACTCGCTGAAGAACGTGATCGACATGCGTGCTTCGCAGGACATGTACCTGATCAAGCACTGAGCGGAGCGATCATGCTGGCCTACGCACTGAGACGCACGTTGTGGGCGGTGCCGACGATCCTCGCGGTCGTCACCGTCTGCTACCTGCTGCTGCACTTCACGCCCGGCGGCCCGTTCGATACGGAGAAGCAGCTTTCCGCGGCAACGCTCGCGAACCTGAACGCGAAGTACCACCTCGACCAGCCGCTGTGGAAGCAGTACCTGCTGTATCTCGACGCGCTGCTGCACGGCGATCTCGGTCCGTCGTTTCGCTATGTCGACTGGTCCGTGAACGATCTCGTGCGCAAGGCGCTGCCGGTGAGTCTCGGCGTAGGCGGCGTGTCGATCCCGATCTCGATCGGGCTCGGCGTGCTGCTCGGCACCGTCGCGGCCGTGCGCCGCGACAGCTTCATCGACCGCATCGTGATGCTGATCGGCAACATCGGCAACGTCGTGCCGCCGTTCGTGCTCGGCCCGGTGCTCGTGTGGATCTTCGCGATCCTGCTGAAAACCTCGGCCGGCAACGGCTGGCTGCCGGCGGGCGGCTGGGGTGACGGCGGCTGGCAGTACCGGCTGCTGCCGATCGTGCTGCTGACCTTCATCAACATGTCGCTGCTCGCGCGGGTGATGCGCGGCTCGATGATCGAGACGCTGTCGAGCAACTACATCCGCACCGCGCGCGCGAAAGGCCTGCCGGGCTCGACGATCGTGCTGCGCCACGCGCTGAAGCCTGCGCTGATGCCGGTCGTTTCGCTGTTCGGCACAGTCTGCATCTCGTCGATCACGGCGGCCGTCGTCACCGAATCGGTGTTCGCGCTGCCGGGGCTCGGGCAGCTCGTCGTGAACGGTGCGATCAACCGCGACTACACGCTGGTGCTCGGCCTCGTCGTGCTGACGACCGTCTGCGCGGTGCTGTTCAACCTGCTGGTCGACCTCGCGTACGCGTGGCTCGATCCGCGCATCCGTTATTGAGCGAGGCACTGCGATGACTCCGACTACTCCCGTCGTCGGGCTGCCCGTGCAGACCGACTCGCCGCCGCGTTCGCGCTCGCCGCTCGCGCTCGCGATGGCGCGCTTCCTTCACAACCGTGCGGCCGTGTTCAGCCTCGTGCTGCTCGCGCTGATCACGATCACGTGCTTCGTCGGCCCGTGGGTGCTCGCGGCCGATCCCGCTGCAAGCGACTGGGGCTCGATCAGTCTCCCGCCGACGTGGACGAACCAGCACTGGTTCGGCACCGACGAGCTCGGCCGCGACCTGCTGGTGCGCACGCTGATCGGCGGGCGCGTGTCGATCGAGGTCGGCCTGCTCGGCACGCTCGTGTCGGGCCTGTTCGGCGTCGCGTGGGGCGCGACCGCGGGCTTCGCGGGCGGCCGCGTCGACTCCGTGATGATGCGCATCGTCGACATGATGTACGCGATTCCGTACCTGCTGATCGCGATCCTGATGATGACCCTGTTCGGCCGCTCGTTCATGCTGGTCGTGCTGACCATCAGCGCGTTCTCGTGGATCGACATGGCGCGTGTCGTGCGCGGCCAGACGCTGTCGCTGCGCAGCCGCGAGTTCGTCGATGCGGCGCGCGCGATCGGCGTGACGCCGGCGTCGATCGTGCTGCGCCACGTCGTGCCGAACCTGCTTGGCGTCGTCGTTGTGTACGCAACTGTTTCGGTGCCGAACATCGTGCTGACCGAATCGGTGCTGTCGTTCCTCGGCCTCGGCGTGCAGGAACCGATGACGAGCTGGGGCGTGCTGATCCAGGACGGCGCGCAGAAACTGGAATCGATGCCGTGGCTGCTGCTGGCCCCGGCCGTCATGCTGTGCGTGACGCTCTACTGCGTGAACTTCGTTGGCGACGGCCTGCGTGACGCGCTCGACCCGAAGGATCGCTGAGATGGGTGCACTACTAGAAGTCGACAACCTCGGCGTGCGCTTCACGCGCAAGGACGCGCCGCCGATCGACGCCGTGAGCGGCGTGTCGTTCTCGCTCGCAGCCGGCAAGACGCTTGGCATCGTCGGCGAATCGGGCTCCGGCAAGAGCCAGACCGTGATGGCGCTGCTCGGCCTGCTGGCCGGCAACGGCACGACGACCGGCACGGCGCGCTACCGCGGCGACAACCTGCTCGAGATGGATACGCGCGCGCTGAACAAGGTGCGCGGCGACCGGATCGCGATGATCTTCCAGGATCCGATGACGTCGCTCAATCCGTTCCTGACGATCGAGCGGCAGATGACCGAGACGCTGCAGCTGCATCGCAAGCTGTCGCGCAGGGAAGCGAACAAGCGCGCGATCGAGGCGCTCGAATCGGTGCGCATTCCCGACGCGGCGCGGCGCATCCGCATGTATCCGCACGAGTTCTCGGGCGGCATGCGCCAGCGCGTGATGATCGCGATGGCGCTGCTGTCCGAGCCGGAAATCCTGATCGCCGACGAGCCGACCACCGCGCTCGACGTGACCGTGCAGGCGCAGATCATCGACCTGCTGCGCGAGCTGAACCGCGAGCGCGGCACCGCGATCGTGCTGATCACGCACGACATGGGCGTGGTCGCCGGCCTCGCGGACGACGTGATGGTCATGTATGCGGGCCGCACCGTCGAATACGCGCCGGCCGATTCGATCTTCGCGGCGCCGTCGCATCCTTACACGATCGGCCTGCTCAACGCGCTGCCGCGCCTGACCGATGCGGACGATGCGCCGCTCGTCGCGATTCCCGGCAACCCGCCGATGCCCGGCACCGCGCCGGCCGGCTGCGCGTTCGCAAAGCGCTGCACGTATGCGGAAGAACGCTGCGGCGCCGCGCGCCCCGCGCTCGAAACTTATGGCGCCGCGGGCGCGGTGCGCGCGTGCCACCGCCCGGTGGCCGATCTGACGGGAGGTCTGCGATGAGCGTCGATGAACGCCGCAATGCCGGCGCGACGGACGACACGCTGCTGTCCGTCGACGATCTGAAGGTGCATTTCCGCGTGCCGCTCGGCGGCTATCCGTGGTCGCCGAAGGGCACGCTGCGCGCGGTCGACGGCGTGTCGTTCGACGTGAAGCGCGGCGAGACGGTCGGGCTCGTCGGCGAATCGGGCTGCGGGAAGTCGACGCTCGCGCGCGCGCTGATCGGCCTCGTGCCGATGACGGCCGGCACCGTGAAATGGCGCGGCGAAGCGGTCGCGCCCGATCACCTGCGCGGCAATTCGATGCGGCGCGAAGTGCAGATGATCTTCCAGGATCCGCTCGCATCGCTCGATCCGCGCATGACGATCGAGCAGGTCGTCGCCGAGCCGCTCGTCACGCACCAGGCCGGCCTCGGCCGTACCGAAGTGCGCCGTCGCGTGGTTTCCATGCTCGAACGCGTCGGCCTGAACGCGCATCACCTGCTGCGTTATCCCCACGAATTCTCGGGCGGGCAGTGCCAGCGCGTCGGCATCGCACGCGCGCTGATCGGCGAGCCGAAGCTCGTGATCTGCGACGAACCCGTGTCGGCGCTCGACGTGTCGATCCAGGCGCAGATCGTCAACCTGCTGCGCGACCTGCAGCGCGAACTGTCGTTGTCCTATCTGTTCGTTGCACACGATCTCGCCGTGGTGAAGGCGATCAGCCAGCGTGTGCTCGTGATGTATCTCGGCCGCGTGATGGAGTTCGGCACGCGGCATGACGTGTACGGCGTGCCGCAGCACCCGTACACGAAGGCGCTGCTCGATGCGGCGCCGACGCCGGAGCCGGCGCGCGAGCGTGCTCGCCGTCCGATGCTGCTGGCGGGCGAGATGCCCTCGCCGCTCAACCCGCCGTCGGGCTGCGCGTTCCGCACGCGCTGCCCGGTCGCGATCGACGCGTGCGCGCAGGACGTGCCGCTGCCGGAAGTGCGGCAGGGGTCGGCGGCGCGTGTCGCGTGCATCCGCGCGGGCGCGGCGTGATTTGAAGTAACGCATCAAATAAAACCAGGCAGGTCAACAGGGGTAGGTACGGCGCGAACGATCTTCGCGCCGCGGGTACAGGCGCGTCCTTAGCCGGGCACGCCGGGGGGCCGGGAGCGGATCGCAACCGGCGTGGACGATATCAACACAAGACGAGAATCACGATGAAAAAGCAGAAGACGATCGGGACGGCATCGAAGATGCTGCTTGCATGGGGACTGCCGGCACTCGCCGGCGTCTCGCTGACGGGCGTCGCGCACGCCGACGACGCAGCCCCCGCGCCGCTGACGGTCGCGCAGGCCGCGCCGGCCGCCGGCACGGGCACGGCCGTTGCGCAGGCAACGACCCCGAACGCCGTCATCAACGCCGAGGCGACCCAGGCCGTCACGCCGCCCGACGAACCGTCGGCCCAGTCGAAGTCGAAGGGCTTCATCGCCGACAGCCATCTCGACTTCCTGTTCCGCAACTATGCGGACGTGCTCGACAACAAGGGCGGCCCGCATCGCCACGCGTGGGTCCAGGGCGCGATGGCGAACTTCGAGTCGGGTTATACGACGGGCCTGATCGGTATCGGCTTCGACGCGTCGCTGTATGCGGCACTGAAGCTCGACGGCGGCCAGGGCGCCGGCAGCATGGTGCACATCGCGAAGGGCGGCGGCGGCGGCAACCAGCTCGCGTGGGCCTACCCCGGCATCTACGACATCAAGGCGCGCATCTCGAACACGGTGGTCAAGTACGGTCTGCAGGCCGTCGACAACCCGTTCATGGAGCAGCACGACAACCGTGCGCTGCCGCCGACGTTCCTCGGTGCGACGATCGTCAGCAATGAATTCAAGAACGTGATGCTCGAGGCCGGCAGCTTCACGAAGACCGACGCGCGCGGTCATACGACGCTCACCAACCTGACGACGCAATACGGCGGCACGCGCATCAATCGCCTGTCGTATGTCGGCGGCACGTGGGATTACTCGCCGAACGGCGAAGTCGCGCTGTATGCGAACCAGGCCGACGACGTGTGGCACCAGTACTACGCGTCGGTGAAGCACAGCATCGGCAGCCCGCAGACGATCAAGTGGACGGGCTTCGGCAACGTCTATTCGACGCACGACACGGGCGATGCGCGGCAGGGCAAGATCGACAACAACGCATACAGCCTGTCGGTGGCCGCGCAGCACGGCCCGCACGAGCTGCTGCTCGGCTTCCAGCAGGTGCTCGGCGACCAGTTCTTCGATTACCTGAACGAAACGAACGGCATCTTCCTGACCAACTCGATGGACGTCGACTACAACGCGCCGCACGAAAAGTCGCTGCAGCTGCGTTACACGTTCTACGGCAAGGAAGCGGGCCTGCCGGGCTTCAAGGCGATGGTCTGGGGCGTGACGGGCTGGGGTGCGGACGGCAGCGCGGGCGCGGCGAACGACCCGACCAAGTCGAGCATCTACTGGAGCAACGGCGCGCCGGTGCAGGGCCGTCACCACGAGTTCGGCTTCATCCCGTCGTACACGTTCCAGAGCGGCAAGCTGAAGGACACGAAGGTCACGTTCATCGCGATGTGGCACAACGGCTCGGCACACTACTCGGATGCGACCAACACCGAGTATCGTCTGGTCGTGAACCTGCCGCTGCACGCGTTCTGATCGAAGGGGGGCGCACGGCCCCCCGCATCGCGCGGCCGGCCTGCGAGCAGTGCGATCAGGCCGGCTTGTGCAGCCCCGCGACCGGATCGTTCGCGGCGGGCATCTCTTCCGCGAGCGACGTGAGCTGGCGGCCCGTATCGCGCCATGCGTCGAGGCCGCCGCGCAGCGCAAGCGCATCGGTGAAGCCTGCGTCGAGCAGGCGCTTCGCCATCAGCGCGGCCGTCACTTCGTTCGGACACGAGCAGAACACGACGAACTTCTGCGTGAGCGGATAGCGCGCGGCGATGTCGCCGATCTGCCGCTCGTCGGCGAACTGCGCGCCGGGAATCGTGAACGGGTCGAGCTTGCGGTGCTCGGGCGAGCGCACGTCGAGCACCACCGGCGCGGTGGCGTCGCGCAGCAGCAGGTCGAGTTCGTCGACGCCGATCCGTGCGTTCGCGAGCTGGCGGATCAGCGCGCGGCGGCGCATCCAGCGCACCGCCGCATAGATCGCCAGCAGCGCGACGATGACCAGCAGCACCGCGCGGCCGAGGTGGCTCGCGCCGGCGAACAGCCAGTCGATCTGCCGGTAGAACACGATTCCGGCCACCAGTCCGACGATCGTCCACACCGCGGCGCCGAGCGCGTCGTAGCCGGCGAACGTGCGATAGCGCGTGCCGAGCGCGCCGGCCATCGGCACCGACACGAGCGACAGCCCGGGGATGAAGCGTGCGACGGCGAGCACGCGCACGCCGTAGCGGCCGAAGAAGCGTTCGGTCTTGCGCACGCAGGTATCGCGCGACAGCGACAGCCGGCAGATCGTCTTCAGCGTCGTGCCGCCGTAACGCCGCCCGGCGACGTACCAGACGGTGTCGCCGATCAGTGCGCCGAGCACCGACAGCGCGACTACCGTCACGAGCTGCGAGCCGATCATCGCCGGATGCATCGCGGACATCGCCCCGAACAGCACGAGCGTCGGCATCGCGGGCACCGGCAGGCCGATGGCCGCCGCGAGCACGTTGGCGAACACGAGAAGCGGCCCGTACTGGGCGACGAGGTCACGGAGGAGCATGACGGCTGGCCGAAAAGGAAATGCGTGGGCAGGAAACGCAGATGGGCCGATTATCGGCCATTTTCAAGACAGCGGCGGGAATGACGCAAAGCGCCTGACGGCGGCAGGGGAATGCCGGTGAGCCGGCGCGTTGCGCGCGGCTCACCGTGTGAAATCAGGAGGGAGTGCGGGCAAGCGACGCGGCGCCATGGTTTTCGCCGGGCAGCTCGGCGCCGTGCGAGCGGATCGCCGCGATCAGTTCGGCCGGCGTGATCTCGTAGCGGACCTCGCGGTGGATGCCGGGCTTGCGTTCGTCGATCTCGATCAGCAACACGCTCTTGCCGTCGCCGGTTGCTTCGAGCCGGAGCGAACGCAGTTGGCGACCGTCGGCCGCGTCGTGTTCGGTGAGCAGGGTCATTGCCCCGGATGAGCCGGTTGTGCGCATCGAACCTATCCTCGTGTCGTGGGTGCCGTAACGGCGAAGATGTGTTTGTTGAATACAGCTTGCCGCAGTTTAACGCGAACGGGCCGCAACACGGAGCATTTTCGTTGGGGTGAAATGAGGGTTGTACCGCACATCCTTCTGATGTTTGACCCGCGCCGGGCGGGCGTTTCAGCCGGATCGCGCGTGGCCGGGGCCGGCGCCTGACCGGCGTTCCCGGCCGCGCCGGCGCGGGCGGCGACACGCGGTGCAACACGCGTCGCCGCATCGCCGCGGCGGCGTCAGAAGCGGTCGGCCAGCCCCATCGCCGGGTCGCTGACCGAGTGGCGGCCCGTTTCGACGCGGCCGGCCACGCGGCGCGAGAAGCTCGCGTCGCTGTCGGCGGTGACGATGAAGTCGTACCAGTGGCCGGTCGAGTCGAGCTTCCAGTGCAGCTCGGACTGGTCGCCGGCGCGCACCGTGACAGTCCACGTGGTGCCCGTGCCGTTGCCATTGCCGTAATAGTGGCCCTGGTTGTTGCCGTCCTCGTTGCCGTGGCCATGACCGCGATCGTCGTTCGCGCCGCGGCCGGGCAGCGGCCCGTAGACCTGGTTCGACTTCACCGTGAAGCGCACCGTGCCGCCGCCGTCGTTGCGCAGCCGCAGGTGGAGGTTGCCGCTCGCGCCCGCATAACCGACGCGCACTTCCGGACGAGGCGCGCGGGCGCCGGCCAGGCGGCTCAGGTCACCGGTGAAGCGGCGGTGATAGCCGTTCGGGCCGAGCACCCACAGGTCATATTTGCCGCCGTTGTCGGCGCGCGCGGCCCAGTCGCCGTGCAGTGTCTTGCCCGGCTCGACGACGTAGCGCCGCGGCAGGCGCTCGAGGTGCAGCTTGTCATAGACGTGAAACACGGCGGCGGCGCGGCCCGTGTTCGCGAACTTCAGCGTGACCGTGCCGGTGCCGGCATCGGTGCGCGCGCTCGCATGCAGCTCGTACGGCAGCGCGCGCGACGGGCGCACGCCGGTGGCCTGCGCGGGCAGCGCCGGCGCGGTCGGCGGCACGATCTTCGGCGCGGCCTGCTGCGCGGCGCTCAGCGCGTCGACCTGGCTTTTCGTCGTATGGCCCGCGAGCGTCGGCAGCGGTTCGTTGTTCGGCGAGCGGAAGTTGAACGCGCTCGTCAGGTCGCCGCACACCGCGCGGCGATACGCGCTGATCTGCGGTTCGGCAACACCGAAGCGCTTCTCGAGGAAGAGCAGCGTCGACGTATGGTCGAACACCTGCGAATTGACCCAGCCGCCGCGGCTCCACGGCGACACGACCCACATCGGCACGCGCGGACCGGGGCCGTACGGGCGGCCGTCCGCCGCCGGCTGGCTCGACGTGGCCGGCGCGAAGTCGTGGTACTCGACGGCGACGTCGGCGTCCCGCAGCGTGTGGCCGCCCGCGAGCGTGCCGTCGGCGTTGCGCGACGGCACGGCCGGCGACGGCATGTGGTCGAAGAAACCGTCGTTCTCGTCGAAGTTGACCAGCAGCACCGTCTTGCTCCACACCTCCGGGTTCGCCGTCAGCGCATCGAGCACGGCCTGCACGTACCAGCCGCCCTGCGCGGGGCTCGACGGTCCCGGGTGTTCGCTGTACGCGGACGGCGGGATGATCCACGACACTTCCGGCAGCTTGCCGTTGCGGATGTCGTCGCGCAACGTTTCGAGAAAGCCGTACGGCATCGTGTTGCCGAAGCCCTTCGCGAGCGGGCTCAGCGGATCGTCGATCGCCGGATCGTAGAACGCGCCGGCCGCCGTCACGGGCTGCGTGATGTCCGTCGACGCGACGTAGGCGGGCCGGCGCGCGGCCGGCATCTGCTCGATCGCCGCGCGCCAGTGGCGGAAGCTCATCATCTCGTTGCAGCCGAAATTGTCGATCAGGCTCTGGTAGACCTTCCAGTTCACGCCGGCCTGCTGCAGCCGGTCGGCATAGGTCGTCCAGGTCCAGCCCTGGCTCGACGGGCCGATGTCGTTGCCGCCGTTGAACTGGTTGTTCAGCGCGGCGATCTTCACGCGGCTGCCGTCGGCCGGGCTGATGCCGTTCGGGCCGTTGGTGCCGCTCCAGTAGAACAGGCGGTTCGCGATCGTGCCGGTGTGCATCCCGCAGTGGTAGTGGTCGCACAGCGTGAACGCATCGGCGAGCGCGCGCTGGAACGGCACTTCCGCCGCGTCGTAATAGCCCATCGACAGCGGCGTTTTCGCGTCGGGCCAGCGGTTCATCCGGCCGTGATCCCATGCGGCCTGCGCATCGGCCCACGCGTGCGGTGTGCCGCCCGCGCGCTGCGCGTTGCCCTGGCTCGCGTCGAGGTGATACGGCGTGCAGGTCGTGGCGGGCGTCGCCTTGGTGTACGTCTGGTAGAACACGTCGCGGCCGTTCGGCGACGGCACCGCGAAGCGGTCGCCGTAGCCGCGCACGCCCTTGAACGTGCCGAAGTAGCTGTCGAATGCGCGGTTCTCCATCATCAGCAGCACGACGTGCTTGACGTCCTTGATGGTCCCCGTTTCGTGAAACGCGGGAATGGCGAGCGCGCGGCGGATGCTCGGCGGAAACGCGGCGAGCGCGGCGGCGGCGAGCCCGGAAGTGGCCGTCTGCTGAAGGAATTTGCGGCGTGACGTCATGGCGTTCGGATCCTGTGATGGTGGGAGCGTTCGTGACTTCGTCTGGATGCGCCCGTGCGTCGTCCCCCCGGGACGATCCGCGACGCGTGTGCGTGCGAGTACGTCGGCCGCGCGTGGCGCCGAGCGGTGTCGCGCGGATGCATCGGCCGTCGTCGCGGTCCTGCGCGCCGCGCGCTCGTGATGCGCGGGCAGGACGTCGGCACACACCGGCCCGGCGCATGCCGGGCTGGGCGGCGTCCAGTCTAGGGAGCCGACATGACGTCGACGTGATGAAGAAATGACATCGCATGTCGTGCGCGTGACGTTGTGTGCGCAACGATTATTCCGGACACGATGCGTGACGGAAGAGGGTAAGGAATTACCGATCGCCGCATGCGGAACCGGTCATATTTTTCCGAATCGCGGCCTGCGGCGTGATCGTGTGTCGTTGCAGATACAACAGCATCGCGCGACGACGTGTCGCCCATGTTTCAAATGCATGAAATCGGCTAAGCTCGAAACGTCGCTGCGCGTGTGCGCAGTCCGCGCCGCCGGCGCGACTTTTCGGAACCGGCCCACTCATGACCGACATCAAGATCCGGCACAGCGAGACGCACGACGTCGACGCGATCCGGCAGATCGCCGCCCATCCCGCGGTGTACATGGATACGCTGCAGTATCCGTTTCCGTCGCTCGAGAAATGGCGGAAGCGACTCGAAAACGCGCACGAGCGCGGCGTGAGCCTCGTCGCCGAAATCGACGGCGCGGTGGTCGGCCATCTCGGCCTGCAGTTCGAGCCGAATCCGCGCCGGCGCCATGCGGCGGGGCTCGGCATGATGGTCGACGCGGCCCGTCACGGGCGCGGCGTCGGCAGCCGGCTGCTCGCGGCCGCGATCGATCTCGCGGAAAACTGGCTGAACATCACGCGTCTCGAGTTGACCGTGTTCACCGACAACCGCGCGGCGATCGCGCTCTACGAGAAGCACGGTTTCCGGATCGAAGGCGAATCGCCGGGCTATGCATTGCGCGACGGCGCGCATGCGGCCGTGTATCACATGGCGCGGATCAAGGGCCGGCAGTGAACGGCCGGCCGGCGCAGGCGTGACGGAACGCGCGGCCACGGTGCCGCGCGTCATATTCATTCGAGAATTCGTTCGTTTTCCGCAGGCTGTGCGGGTCGTATCGTTGATCGATTTACCGGTCGCTTCGGCCGGCGTGCGCTTTTTTCGCGTCGATGCGCGTGCCATGCGCCGCTGCGTTCCGGCTTGCGTCGTGCCGCACGCCGGTGCGTTTCATCGTTTCAAGAACATCGCTTCATGGTCATCGTTTCGCGCGACACATCTTCCCGCAACCGTCTCTTTCAACGGAACCTGCCTCGATGAAAACCGCTCTCCGGAATCTGACTGCCGCCTGCCTGTTCGCCGCCGCGGGTGCGGCGTTTGCCGCTGCCGCGCCTTCGGGCGCCGCGGTGGCGAGCGCGTCGCCCGAAGGCGCGCATCTGCCGCCCGGCATCGCGTGGCAGCACGGCGATGTCGATGCCGCATTCGCGCTGGCGAAGCGCACCGGCAAGCCGCTGCTGCTGTACTGGGGCGCGGTGTGGTGCCCGTCGTGCAACCAGGTGAAGTCGACCATCTTCAGCCAGCAGGCATTCAAGACCCGCTCGTCGTTTTTCGTGCCCGTGTATCTCGACGGCGATACGGAAAGCGCGCAGAAGCTCGGCGAGCGTTTCAAGGTGCACGGCTATCCGACGATGATCCTGTTCCGCCCCGACGGCACCGAAGTGACGCGGCTGCCGGGCGAGGCCGATCTCGACCGCTACATGCAGGCGCTGTCGCTCGGGATGACGGCCGCGCATCCGGTGCGGCAGACGCTCGCGACTGCGCTGAAGAACGGCGCGTCGCTGACGCCGGACGAATGGCGCCTGCTGGCCGACTATTCGTGGGACACCGACGGCGCACTGCCGGTGCCGGCCGATCGTGTCGCCGAGACGCTGCAGTCGCTCGCGCAACGCGCGCGGGCGGCCGGCGCGAAGGCCGAATCGGCGCGGTTTGCGTTGAAGTCGGCGGTGGTCGCCGCGTCGGACGATCCGGCGCAGGCCGGCGCGCTCGACAAGGCGGCGCTCGCCGATTCGCTGCGCGCGGTGCTGCACGATCCCGCGCTGGCGCGGGCCGATTCGGACGTGCTGGTCGCGGCACCCGCGCGCGTGGTCGCGTATCTCGGCGGCGACGACGCGCAGCGCGCGAAATTGCGCGGCGCGTACGACACGGCGCTCGCGCGCTTGTCGACCGACACCACGCTGTCGTCGATCGACCGGCTGATGGCGCTGCACGGCCGCGTGCTGCTTGCGCGCGGCGACGCGCGCAAGGGCGCGCCGCTCGCTGCGCCGGCGCTGGCCGACACCGCGCGCAAGCAGATTGCCGCGTCGGTGCAGGGCGCCGCGAATGCGTATGAACGGCAGGCGCTCGTCAGCGAAGGTACGGACACGCTGACCGACGCGGGGCTGTACGACGAGTCGGATGCATTGCTGAAGGCCGAACTGCCGCGTTCGTCGACGCCGTACTACTTCATGTCAGGGCTGGCCGCGAATGCAAAGGCGCGCGGCGACAAGGCCGCGGCGCTCGACTGGTATCGCAAGGCATACGACTTGGCGAGCGGGCCGGCGACGAAGCTGCGCTGGGGCGCGACCTATTTTGCGAATGCGGTCGAACTGGCGCCGGACGATTCGGCGCGTATCGAAGGGATTGCCGCGAGTGTGCTCGCACAGGCCGACAAGACCCGGGACGCGTTCTACGGCGCGAACCTGCGCGCATTGACGAAGGTCGTCACGCAATTGAACCGCTGGCGCAGCGGCGGCGCGCATGATGCGTCGGTCCGGTCGGTCGTGAAGCAGTTCGACGGCGTATGCGGGAAACTGCCCGCGGGCGATCCGCAGGCAGCGGCGTGCGCGAAGCTGATCCAGCCGGTGAAGGCGTAACGACGCACGCGCACATCGTCGAGCGGGCCGGACGGTAGATTACCGGCCCGACTCCGACGACGCGCCGCGATCGCTGCCGTATCCGGCGTCGTGCTGACGGGCAATCTTCGCTTCGGCGGAAACGATGCTGGCCGGATAGAACCAGTCGCTCGACTGGAAGCCGGCCTGCTTGAGCGCCTTCACTTCGGCGTGGACCTGCGCGCGCGTCAGCGGCTGGTTCGACTGCGCTTGCGCGGCGAGCGGGGCCGATACGGCCAGGGCAATGGCAACGGCTTGGATCAGGCGCTTCATGATCGGGACCTCCAGGATTTCGATGATTCGCCGCGCTTCGTTCGTCGAAGCGCCGGGCGACGTTGAAACCAGTGTAGGCCGGGGCGGGCGCGCGAAAAATGCGATCGCGCCCAACGCAGTGTTTTGCTGCGGGTAACAATGGGCAGGCGGTGGCGGGCGATGCCGGGTGGCGGGCGAGGCGCCACGCGAGCCGCGCGGCGGTGCGGAGCCGACCGGTTCCGGCGAGCGGGGAAATGAAATCGGACCGCATGCGAACTCCGGAATCCGTTCCGGTTCGCATGCGGTCCGATCGAGTAACGCGGTTCGGGCTCGACGAGGCCGGCCGCGATGATGCGGCAGGCCGGGAGGCGGCGTACGGAACGCCGCCTCATGCAGGCACTTACACGAGCCCCGTCGTGTAGTACACCGCGATCACGAAGAACACCGCGAGCGTCTTGATGATGGTGACCGCGAAGATGTCGCGATACGACTCGCGGTGCGTGAGGCCCGTGACGGCGAGCAGCGTGATGACCGCGCCGTTGTGCGGCAGCGTGTCCATGCCGCCGCTCGCCATCGCGACGACCCGGTGCAGCACGTCCATCGGAATGTTGGCTGCCTGCGCGCCCTTGATGAACAGGTCCGACATCGCGGCCAGCGCGATGCTCATGCCGCCCGACGCCGAGCCCGTGATGCCGGCGAGCGAGCTGACCGACACGGCCGCGTTGACGAGCGGGTTCGGGATGCTCTTCAGCGCATCGCCGACGACCAGGAAGCCCGGCAGCGCGGCGATCACGCCGCCGAAGCCGTATTCCGACGCGGTGTTCATCGCGGCGAGCAGTGCGCCGCCGACGGCGGCTTTCGAGCCGGCCGCGAAGCGGTCGCTGACGCGATTGAACGCGGTCAGCACGACCAGCACGATGCCGAGCAGCAGCGCGGCCTCGACCGACCAGATCGCGACGACGGTCTTGATCGACGTCGTCACCGGCGTGTGCACGCCCGGCAGCACGTCCGGCGCGACCGTATACGACGCGGCGCCGTACCACTGCGGGATCAGCTTCGTGAACAGGAAGTTCGACACGCCGACGAGGATCAGCGGCAGGATCGCGAGCGCCGGGTGCGGCAGCGACGTCGCCTCGACGCGTTCCGGCTCGTTGACGAGCGACGTGCCGTAGCCTTCGCCCTTCGCCATCGCCGAGCGGCGGCGCCATTCCAGATAAGAGAGGCCGACGACGACGATGAACAGCGAGCCGATCGTGCCGAGCGCGGGCGCGGCCCATGCGGTCGTCTTGAAGAACGTGGTCGGGATGATGTTCTGGATCTGCGGCGTGCCGGGCAGCGAATCCATCGTGAACGAGAACGCGCCGAGCGCGATCGCGCCGGGCATCAGCCGCTTCGGAATGTTGCTCTGGCGATAGAGTTCGGCCGCGAACGGATAGACCGCGAACACCACGACGAACAGCGACACGCCGCCATAGGTGAGCAGCGCGCACACCGCGACGATCACCGCATTCGCGCGCGAGCGGCCGATGTAGCGGATCGCCGCATGGACGATCGATTCGGAGAACCCGGACAGTTCGATCACCTTGCCGAACACCGCGCCGAGCATGAATACCGGGAAATACAGTTTGACGAAGCCGACCATCTTCTCCATGAAGATGCCGGAGAAGACCGGTGCGACGGCGGCGGGTTCGGTCAGGAGCACCGCGCCGAGCGCGGCGATCGGCGCGAACAGGATCACGCTGTAGCCGCGATACGCGGCATACATCAGGAACGCCAGCGCGGCGAGGACGATCACGAAAGACAAGGGGAGTCTCCTAATGGCTTTGATAGTTGTTCGATCTCGCGACGTGCCGCGGACCGGCTCAGGTTCGTGCAGGTTTCGTGCCATCGGCCGGATTGCGCCGCCGGACATGGGTCCGGCGGAGACCGGCGGGCCCGCGCCGGTCCATGTCTGACGATTCTACAGAAAACGTCTCCATCCGGAGACGTTATGGCCATCCAGCCAGCTCGTGAAATCGGGCAGGGCTTTCCCGGACAACCCGTTGTGGCGTGTCTCCAGAGTGAGATAATCCGTCTCGTTCCGGAGACATTCGGTCGAAAATACATGGAGACGAAGACACGATGATGAACGACTGGGCCCGCCTGCCCGTCAACTACGGCGACGTGCTGCGGCGCGCCGCCGAGTCGCTGTTCCGGACCTTCGAGGATTCGAGTGCGGGCACGGTGGTCGTCGATCGCGACGCGCGCGTCGTGTGGATGAACGAGCGTTACGCGGCGCGCTTCGGTTTCGCCGATCCGCAGCAGGCCGTCGGCCTCGACTGCGAGGCCGTGATCCCGAACAGCCTGATGCGCGAGGTCGTATCGACCGGGCAGCCGATCCTGCTCGACATCATGGAGACGGGCCGCGAGCCGCTCGTCGTCACGCGCCTGCCGCTGAAGAACGAGGCCGGCGAGACGGTCGGCGCGATCGGCTTCGCGCTGTTCGACCAGTTGAAGACGCTTACGCCGATCTTTTCCCGCTACGTGCAGCTTCAGCAGCAGCTGATCGCGACGCAGCGCTCGCTCGCACAGGCGCGCCGCGCGAAATACACGTTCGCGAGCTTCGTCGGCACGAGTGCCGCGAGCCTCGAAACCAAGCGCCAGGCGCGGCGGGCCGCGCAGGTCGATTCGCCGGTGCTGCTGCTCGGCGAGACGGGCACCGGCAAGGAGCTGCTCGCGCACGCGATCCACGCGGCTTCGGCGCGTGCGCTCCAGCCGCTCGTGACCGTCAACGTCGCCGCGATTCCCGACACGCTGCTCGAAACCGAATTCTTCGGCGCGGCGCCCGGTGCGTACACGGGCGCCGACCGCAAGGGGCGCGTCGGCAAGTTCGAGCTGGCCGATCGCGGCACGCTGTTTCTCGACGAGATCGGCGACATGCCGTTGCCATTGCAGGGCAAGCTGCTGCGCGTGCTGCAGGACAAGGAGTTCGAGCCGGTCGGCTCGAACCGGATCGTGCGCGCGGACGTCCGGATCATTGCCGCGACGTCGGCCGACCTGCCGGCGCTCGTGGAGGCCGGGCGTTTTCGCGCGGATCTCTATTACCGGCTCAACGTGCTGACGATCCACGCACCGCCGCTGCGCGAGCGGGCGTCCGACATCGCGGCGCTCGTATACGCGACGCTCGAGGAACTGGCCGCGCAGCACGGACGCGCCGCGCACTGCGAGCTGACCGACGACGCGCTGCGGATGCTGTGTGCGTATCCGTGGCCGGGCAACGTGCGCGAGTTGCGCAATACGCTCGAACGCGCACTGATGCTGTCGGACCGTTCGGTGATCGATGCGCGTGCGCTCGCGCCGTTCCTCGGGCCGGTACGCATATCGGCGGACGGCGCATCGCCGGCGCAGCGTGTTGCCGCAGCGCCGGTCGAGCGGGGCGCGTCCGGTGCATCCGGTGCGCCGGTCGCTTCGTATGCCGATGCATTGGCGGCGTGGGAGCGCCAGTTCCTGATCGACGCGCTGGCGGCCTGTGACGGCAAGGTCGTGGAAGCCGCCGCGCACATCGGGATCGGCCGCGCGACGCTGTACAAGAAGCTGGCGGCGCTGGGCATCGACCGGTAGGCCGATCGGCGGCGCCGATGCGGCCGGAGTTGAAGCATCGAACAGGAGAGCACGATGAAGCGGATCGGTATCGCAGGTTGGCTGACCCTGTTGCTGGCAACCTCCGCGCTCGCGCAGTCCGGCGACGCGGACGCGCCCGAGGCGCGACGCAACTGGTACAACGATCCGTTCATCGCGCTGTCGCAGGACCTGGCCGAATGCCCGCTGCCGCTCGGCCCGTGGATGACCCGCGCCGAGATGGCGGACGACGCGCATTACCGCGCCGAACGCGGTACCACCTGCTGGCTCGCGCATCGCTGCACGAAACCGAATTCGTATATGTATGACGCGCCGATCGCCGATGCCGCGAAGGCGCACTTCGCAGGCTCCGATCGCCTGCACGGTACGAGCCTGTGGATCACCGTGCAGCGGCGTTTCATCTATGTCGAAGGATGCGCGGATACGGCGTTCGATCGGCAGGCGCTGCAACGCGAACTCGAGGCGCTTCCGGACGTCGAGCAGGTGTTCGTTCGCATCACCGACGATCCGCGCCGGAGCTTGCCGTACAAGGCGCGCGGGCAACCGGGCCGCACGCCGAACTGACGACGGAAGGGCCGCGCATGGCATACTCGCGACATTCAAAAAATGGTTGACGGGAAGAATAATGAAACACATGCTTGCGTCGGTCTGTCGGTGGCCTCGGGTGGCCGGGTTGTTGGCTCTGGTTGCAGGGCTCGGCGGGTGCGGTGGCAGCGCGCCGCTGTTCACTTCGGACGGGCGCCCGACCACGCAGGTGCAATGCACCGGCAGCGGCTGGAGCAATTGCACGGACAATGCCCGGGCCATGTGCAACGGGGATTTCGAAGTGATCCAGCAATCGACTGATGACACCGTGCGAAATCTTCTCTTCGCATGCAAGAAGAAAAGCGGTTATTGATCGCGAAATGACCGGCCGAGGAGACCGCGATCGGGCGAAGCGCTTTTCTGTTTGCTTGGAGTCGTCTATTTTTCACGAATAACACTCACGGAGTCCCATCCATATGGCGACCTACAGGCAACTGACCGCGCAGCTCGAACGACTTCAGCAAAAGATCGACAAGGAACGCGAAAAGGCGATTGCCGACGCGATTGCCGATATCCGCGCGAAAATCGACGAATACGACATCACGCCGGAAGAGCTCGGTTTTCGTCCGGTAGGTACCGGCGCCGCCGCTACCTCGAAGCCGAAGCGCACGTTGCCGCCGAAATACCTGAATCCGAAGACGGGCGAAACCTGGAGTGGCCGCGGGCGCGCGCCGGCGTGGCTCGGCAAGAATCGCGCACGTTTTCTGATCAAGGACTGACTCCCGAAAATCCTCACCTTTCGTGGGTTGACTGACGGTGCGAACGGCCATGCGGCCGTTGCACCGTTTTGTTTTTGCGCCGTCGCCGTGCGATTCCGGCTGATGAATTGCAGTGCAATGCCGCACGATTAACGGATCACGTTTTGCGAATTCGCCGCGATTCGGCTGCTTATCGCGGTGAATTCCGGTAAACAACCGTGCAATTGCGCAGTGCATGCGCATTGGCATTCGCCATTTCCGCGGTGCCCGCCTGCCGCGGATTTCCATCACCTTTCGCGTGTTTGCGCGTTGTGCCGTGCAATTCCCGAAGATACTCACCATGGCTCCTGTAAATCCTCACCTTTGAGGAAGCGGCAGCGTCGCGCCATGTTGCTTGCGGCTTGCGGCTTGCGGCTTGCGGCTTGCGGCGATGTCGCGTCGCGCTTGTGTTGCAGATCCATGGTGCGAGCGTTGACGTTCGTCGGGTAGTCGGCCGTTCGGCATATAGGCAGCCGCATGCGCTTCGCCTATGCTTGGGGTTCGCATCGAGCGGCGCGCGGCCTGTCCGTGCCGTATGCCGCTCGGGCCGTCTTTCGTTACCGCAGGGAGCCGATGTGACCGTTCGCCATCTCGATGCGTTGTTCCAGCCCAAGTCCGTTGCGGTCGTCGGCGCGTCGTCGCGCGCGGGCAGTATCGGCGCGATGGTGTGGTCGCGCGTGCTCGACGGTGCGTTCGACGGGCCCGTGTGGCCCGTCAATCCGAAATATCGCGAGCTGAACGGGCATACGGTCGTCTCCGACGTCGACCGGCTGCCCGCGCCGCCGTCGGTAGCCGTGATCTGCACGCCGCCCGCGACCTGGGCCGGCATCGTGCGCAAGCTCGGCGAACTCGGCACGCGCGTCGCGGTGATCGTCGGTGAGGCGCGCACGGATGCCGATCGCACCGCACTCGATCGCACGCTGAAGGCGGCGAAGCCGTTCGTGCTCCGTATCGTCGGGCCCGGCAGCCTCGGCGTGCTGTCGCCCGCACGGCATGCGCATTTCGGCGCGCCGGCCTATACGGCGCGCTCGGGCGGCGTCGCGTGGGTGTCGCAATCGAATGCGCTGACGAACGCGGCGCTCGGCTGGGCCGATGCGCGGGGCCTCGGCTTTTCGCATGTCGTCGCACTCGGCAGCGAGTCCGACGTCGATGCGGGCGACGTGCTCGACTATCTGGCGAGCGATCCCGGCACGCGCGCGATCCTGCTCGAACTCGATACCGTGCGCGCCGCGCGCAAGTTCATGTCGGCCGCACGTGCGGCCGCACGCAACAAGCCGGTGCTCGCGTTGCGCACCGGGCGCGCCGATCCCGGCGACGCGCTCTATACGGCGGCGTTCCAGCGCGCGGGGATGGTGCGCGTCGATGCGCTCGACGATCTGCTCGACGAGATCGAGACGCTCGGTGTCGGCCGTGTCACGGCGCGCGGCGCGGCGACGCTCGTGACGAGCGATGCGGGTGTCGCGAAACTGGCGGTCGATGCGGTCGCCGAGGTGCGCGACGTGCTGTCCGGCTGGTCGCCGGCTGCAACCTCGGCCGTGTCGGCCGCGCTGCCGCATCTGGCTGCGCCCGGCAATCCGCTGACGCTGGGCGACGACGCGCGCCCCGAGCACTTCGCCGCGGCGATCAAGGCGCTCGCGCCGTTCCCGCAAACGGGCACGCTGTTCGTCGTCCATTCGACGTCCCACAGCGCGCCGGCCGATTCGGTTGCGCGCACGCTGATCGAATCGCGGCAGTATGCGCAGCGCGGCATCCTCGCATGTTTCTTCGGCGCGGTCGACGCGGCGACGCGCGATGCGCTGCACGCGAACGGCATTCCCGTACACACGACACCGCAGCGGCTCGCGCGCGCGTATGCGCGTCTCGTCGACTACAACCTCGGGCGGCAACTGCTGATGCAGACGCCCGAGGGCACGCCGCTGCAGCCGGCCGAGTGCGTTGCGTCCGCACAGGCCGACGCGCGCCGGATGGTCGAAGCCGGCCAGCATGAACTGGCCGGCGAAGCCGCGCTGCGCTGGCTGTCCCATTTCGGCCTGCAAGGCGAGCAGGCGGGCGAGCCGGCCGGTGCGAAAGTCGTCGATGTCACGGTCGACATGTACGACGATTCGAACTTCGGTCCGGTGTTTCGCTATGCCGTGCCGCCTGCGGACGGCGTGTCGGCGCCATTCGTCGTCTACGGCCTGCCGCCGCTGAACACCGTGCTCGCCCGCGCGGTGATGGAGCGCTCGCCGTACGCGCGCCGTACGCCCGTCGAGCCGACGCTCGACGCGTTGACGGCGCTGTCGCAGGTCGTCTGCGACGTGCGCGAAGTCGTCGCGATGTCCGTCACGCTGCGTGTGTTGTCCGATCGCTCGCAGGTGATCGCGCCGCGCATCACGCTGGCCGCGGGGCGCAGCCGGCTTGCGATCATGCCGTATCCGCGCCACCTCGAGCAGACGCTCGAGTGGCGCGGCGAGACGGTGACGATCCGTCCGATCCGTCCGGAAGACGAGACCGCGCATAACGAACTGCTCGGCGCGATGACGCCGGACGATCTGCGGATGCGTTTCTTCGGCGCGGTGCGCGGCTTCGATCATTCGCAGGTGGCGCGCATGACGCAGATCGACTACGACCGTGAGATGGCCCTCATCGTGTCGTACACCGATGTGTCGGGGCGCGACCATACGCTGGCGGTCGTGCGCGCGGTCGCCGATCCCGACAACGAGACGGCGGAGTTCGCGATCGCGGTGCGGCCTGATCAGAAGGGCAAGGGGCTCGGCCGGCTGCTGATGAACCGCATCATCGACTACGCACGCTCGCGCGGAACCGCATGGATGATCGGCGAGGCGCTGCGCGAGAACTCGGCGATGATCTCGCTCGCGAAGTCGTGCGGTTTTGAGGTGTCGACGACGGAGGAGCCGGGCGTCGTGGGTTTCAGGATGAAGTTGCAGCCGTAGCATCCTTCGGCTGCGTGAAGCGCGGCGCGATCGCTTGCAGTCGATGGCGCCGATCCTTCACCGTGTTGCGCCTGTTTTCATTCAGAGGTGCAAAACATTTGAGCCGGCATCTTGTACGAAACGCCCAAATGTATCGGGCTCGTTCGCTACGTCGATATCGACACACGCATAGCGTCCGGAGGCGTTTTCTGTGTGCCGCACTATCGGCTCCGCACGGCCGTTTCACCCCATGCGTTCACGCGCATTCGCAACCGCGTTCCGGCCTCGCCAATTCGGAATCACCGCAAAGGTGAGACTTTTCGGGAGCCGCGAGTGAGCTTTTCCGGGGAAGCGTGGTGAGCCGATACGGGAGCGTTCGGTGAGCCTTCCCGGGAACGGCCGGTGAGCACCTGCGGGAGGCGCTGGTGAGCCTTTCCGGGACACGTTGGTGAGGGGCTGCGGGAGATGTCGGTGAGCACATTCGGGAGACTTTGGTGAGCGTCTCCAGGAGCCTGGGGTGAGTTTTTTCGGGAGCTGTTGGTGAGCGTTTGCAGGACACCAGGGTGAGACTTTTCGGGAGCATGCGGATGCACTGCTCCCGCGAGCGCGGCGCCGGCCAATGCCGGCGTCACACACGGGTGCGGGCACGCATGAATCGTGCCCGCGATCAGATTCAGGCAGCGAGTTTCGACGCCGCGTCGTTCACCTGGTCGCGCGAAATCGCGAGTTCCTCGAGGTGCGGATCCGCATAGACGGCGCCGGTTTCGCGCTCGAGGCGGGCGATCGTCAGCGCGCAACGCGCGGTGTCCTTCGGCATCGCGATGAAGCGCTTGACCGACTCGCCGGACGTGAATGCTTCGAACAGCGCGCCGCGCACGTCGTCCGGAAGCGTCTTGGTCCACTGGTACGGCTTGCCGTTGAACGTGATCGACGGCGGCAGCGTGCGTTCCTTCTTGGTCGCCGTGATGAGCCCGTAGGTGCGGGCCGCGTCGCCGATCTGCTCGGGCGAGAAGAGCTCGTCGGGCGTGATGTCGAACTGCTCGATGTAGTTCTCGATCGCCTGCATCGCGGCGGCACGATCGTCGCGCTTCTTCTGCGCGCGCGCGACGATATCGCGCAGCTCGTCCGCCTCCTCGGGCGTGATCGTGAAGCTTGCCTGCTTCTGCTGAAGTTCGGAGAAACGCTGGAATTCTTGATCGTTCAGAAGTTTGGCCATGACATCCATCGGACACGACGGCCGCGACAGCCGGCCGCCGTAGTTTTTGAGAGGGCCGCTATTCTAGCGTAGCGCCGGGAGCGCACGATATGGCACCGTCGATCGTGCACTGCACAGGTGTCATGCGCGGCCGGGCCGGCGCAACTGCGCCGGCCCGGTGCGCTTCGTTGAACCCGCGCGTCAGCAGGCCTCGATGCGGCCCATCGACAGGTGGGCGGCCGTGTCGCGCAGCCCTTCGACGGCGACGTCGACGGACGGCGCCGTGTGCGTATCGATCCGGCGCATGTACGGGCAGCTCAGTACCGCGATCGCATGGCCGGACGGCCCGAGGATCGGTGCGGTCAGGTCGGTCACGCCGTATGCCTGGCGGCTGTCCTGGCGCAGATAGCCGGACTGCCGGATGGACTGGCACGCATGCGCGAGTTCCTGCTCGTTCAGCGGCGCGTCGCCCCTGACCTTGCGATGCTCGGCCAGCATGTGCGCGCGCTGCTCGGCGCCCTGGAACGACAGCATCACGCGCCCCGACGCCGTATCGGCGAGCCCGACGCGCGAGCCGAGCCGGACCGACACGCCCCACGGGCCGGGCCCGTCGACCTGCGCGATCACGAGCAGGTTGCCGCGATCGTAGACCGACAGGTGGCACGACTGTTCGGCGGCATCGGCGAAGCGCTGCATCGGCGGCAAAGCCTCGGCGATCAGCCGGTTCATCGGCGGATGCCGGTGCGCGAGCGCGAACAGCTTGAGGCTGAGCGTGTAGCGGTCGCCGCCGGTCGAGCGCATCACGTAGCGGCGTGCGACGAGGCGTTCGAGCATCCGGTAGATTTCGCTCGCGTTGCGGCCGAGTTCCTTCGTGATTTCGGTGCGAGTGAGTCCTTCCTTCTGCTCGGACAGGAGTTCGAGAATGTCGAGGCCCTTGTCGAGCGCGGGTGCGCGATAGCGATCGATTGCGGCCATCGATTCCCGTGCGTCGCGGCCGGGAAGCGGGTCGTTGGTTGTTTGCATTTTTAGTGTGAGGTTGGGGGATTACCGTCGATCGGTTGGCGACGCACGCTGGCCGGTTCTGCACGCGCACAAGTCGGCCCCGCATATGGCGACGAAAGCCATTCGTCCGAGCTTAACAATAAACATATAGTGTGCAATTCAGCGTCTTTTTACCGATCGTTACTGAACAAGAACGGATTGGCAAACGTTTTCGATGACAGGGGCACCCCGAATAGCCAGTATTCATGCGCCGATGGCAGGCAACGGCGACATGCGCGGCGGATCGCTTTGCGTTGGCGCGTCCAATGTTGCGCCGCAGTGTCTGCAGGCGCACCAATAGTCGGTATCCGCCGCGCGCCATTTCACGGTGCGCGGCCGATGGTACAAAGGCGTGCGGGCCCGCGACGGTGCGGCCGCGCGTGAAGTCGGCCGGCATTGGCCGGCACGCGTCGCGGGTGCCGGGCCGTCGTCGCCGATGCGCAGACCGGCGGCCGCCCGTTCGATGCGCGCCGTGCTTCCGTGCGGCGCCGCGATCGCTGCGCCCGCGCGACCCTCGCGCGTCGACGGCAGGCCGGATGCGGCGCCGACGCGTGTAATCGACGATCGACAATCAGTCCGGCGCGCGGCCGCGAATGGCCGCGTCGGCGGGTATCCTATCCCATTCGACAACAGAGGTTGACCACGATGAAACTGCTTCGCTATGGCCCGTCCGGCCAGGAAAAGCCCGGTATTCTCGACGCGGACGGCCGGATTCGCGACCTGTCCGCGCACGTGCCGGATCTTGCCGGCGATGTGCTGTCCGACGCGGGTCTCGCGCGGCTGCGCGCGATCGATCCGGCCACGCTGCCGCTCGTGTCCGGCGAGCCGCGCATCGGCGCGTGCGTCGGGCACGTCGGCAAGTTCATCGGCATCGGCCTGAACTATGCCGATCACGCGGCCGAAGCCGGCATGCCGGTGCCGAAGGAACCGGTCGTGTTCGGCAAGTGGACGAGTTCGATCTGCGGCCCGAACGACGGCATCGACATCCCGAAGGGTTCGGTCAAGACCGACTGGGAAGTCGAACTGGGCGTCGTGATCGGCGCGCGGTGCAAGGACGTCGACGAAGCGAGCGCGCTCGATTACGTCGCGGGCTATTGCGTCGTCAACGACGTGTCCGAACGCGAATGGCAGATCGAGCGCGGCGGCCAGTGGGACAAGGGCAAGGGCTTCGACACGTTCGGCCCGATCGGTCCGTGGCTTGTGACGCGCGACGAGGTGCCCGATCCGCAGCGTCTCGACCTGTGGCTCGAAGTCGACGGCCACCGTTATCAGAACGGCAACACGCGCACGATGGTGTTCACCGTCGCGCAGTTGATTGCTTATCTGTCGAGTTGCATGACGCTGCAGCCGGGCGACGTGATCACGACCGGCACGCCGCCGGGCGTCGGCATGGGCATCAAGCCGTCGCCGATTTTCCTGAAGGCCGGCCAGAGGGTGCGCCTGGGGATCGAAGGGCTCGGCGAGCAGTTGCAGCACACGCGCGGCGCACTGTAACCGCACGAGCCGCGATCCCGTCGAGCGACCGCTGCAGTCGGTCGCCGGAAACCGGACGCTGACGCGTCAAAACCAGGGGCCCGATTCCGCGCAACGCGGAATTGGGCCCTTGCCGTTTGTACGCGGCGTACGCGGGCTCGATCACACGACGTTGCCGAGTTCGCAATGCGCTTCCAGCCGATACCCGTCGGGATCGACGACGAACGCCGCGTAGTAGCCGGGGCCGTAGTGTTCGCGCTTGCCGGGCCCGCCGTTGTCCTGGCCGCCGTGCTCGAGCGCGGCGCGGTAGAACGCGTCGACCTCGACGGGCGAAGCGGCCTTGAACGACAGGTGCAGCCCCGATTCGGGATCGGCGGCGACGGGGCGGGCAGCGTGCTGCAACCACAGCTCCGGTTCGGTCGTGCCGTACCCGATGGATCCGTCGTCGCTATACAGCCGCTTGTAGCCGAGCGCGCCGAGCGTGCTGTCGTAGAACGCGCGGCTGCGGCCGATGTGGGCGACGCCGAAGGAAAGGTGATCGATCATCTGTTGGCTCCTTGAACTGAAGGGGGGACGTCAGTGCAGCAAACTTTGTTTTAACCACCATGCTGGTTATGTTAGAAAGCGTCCGGACGCTTGTCAACCGGCATGGTGGTTAGATACGATGGCGTCATGAGCGATACGCAACCTTCCGTCACGATGGACTGCCTGATTCCGGCGCCGCCCGAAACCCTGAGTATCGATTTCGCCAACACGCTGTACTGGCGTGGCAGCGAGGCGCCGACGGAAACCTTCGGCACGATGGACGACCTGCTGTCGTGGTGCCGTGAGCAGGCCGGCGTGCCGGCCGGCCTGGCCGACCGGTGCCGCGTGCGCGATGGGGAGGAAGGCGAGCCGGCGATGCTCGCGCGTGCGCTCGCATTGCGCGAGGCGTTGTATCGGCTCTTTCATGCGCAGGCCGAACGGCGCGAGCCGCAGGCCGACGATCTCGCGCTGCTCGGCGGCTTCCTGGCGGAAGCGTCGCCGCGCGTCGCGCTGGCGCGTGTCGACGGCGGTTATGCGTGGCGGATCGGGGACGCTGGAGCAACGCTCGCGGGGTTGCTGAGCCCGGTGCTGTGGTCGGCGATCGACCTGCTCGGCGGCGCGCGGCTCGCGAAGGTCAAGCGATGCGCGAACGACGCATGCCAGTGGCTGTTCATCGACGACAGCAAGAACGGCAGCCGCCGCTGGTGCTCGATGTCGTCGTGCGGCAATCGCGCGAAGGCATACCGCCACTATCACAAGGCCGACTGACGAGCCCGTTCAGGCATGCGCCTACGAGCGCGTCGAACCCGAACCTTCCTACTTCGCCGACAACTTCCGCCACAGCGTCGTCTTGCTGATGCCGAGCATCGCGCATGCGCGGTCGCGGTCGCCGCCGCACGCGTCGAGCACCGCGCGGATCTCGTCGGCTTCCGCGCGGCGGCGGCGCGCGTGCAGCGTTTGCGCGTCATCGGCGTCGGCGCCGGCCGCGTCGGGCGGCGCCGCGAACAGCTCGGGCGCGATCGCCTGCAGCGCGTCGGGATCGAGCGCGGCGCACGCGGCGGCCGGATCGATTTCGTCGGCTTCCTCGGCGAGTTCCACCGCGACCCGCTCGATCACGTTCTGCAGTTCCCGCACGTTGCCGGGCCACCGGTAGCGCGCGAGCGTTGCCTGCGTCGCGCCGAGCACGCGCGCGGCGTCGCCGGCATCGCGCAGGCGTTCGGCGAGGCGCGGCTCGCGCCGCGCGGCCTGCACGAGCAGCGTCGCCGCGAGCGCGGGAATGTCGGCCGCGCGCTCGCGCAGCGGCGGCAGGCCGACGTTCAGGATGTTGAGCCGGTAATAGAGATCCGCGCGGAACGTGCCGGCCTCGACGGCCGCGAGCAGCGGACGATGCGTCGCGGCGATCACACGCACGTCGATGCGGATCGGCTCGGTCGAGCCAAGGCGGATCACCTCGCGCTCCTGCAGCACGCGCAGCAGCCGGCTCTGCAGCGACGACGGCATTTCGCCGATCTCGTCGAGAAACAGCGTGCCGCGGTGCGCGGCCTCGAACAGGCCGGTCTTGCCGCCGCGCCGCGCGCCGGTGAACGCGCCTTCCTCATAGCCGAACAGCTCGCTCTCGAGCAGCGCTTCCGGAAACGCGCCGCAATTGACCGCGACGAACGGGTAGCTGCGCCGCGCGGACAGCGCGTGCAGGCTTTGCGCGATCATTTCCTTGCCGGTGCCGCTTTCGCCGAGCACGAGCACGGTCGCGTCGGATTTCGCGTAGCGGCGCACGAGGTCGCGCACGCGCGCCATCGGCGCCGATGCGCCGATCACGTCGTCGAGCGCATAGCGCGCCGCGAACTGCTGGGTGGTCGGCTGCGAACGCAGCGCGCGATCGAGCCGTTCGACCGCGCGCGATTCCTGGAACGTCAGCACGCTGCCCGACGTGACGCCGCGATCGACGAGCGGCCCGCGATGCACGACGTAGCGCACGCCGCGCACGGTCGCGAGCGCGTCGCCGTCCTCGCCGCGCAGCGTGCGCAGCTCGGGCCGCAGGTCGACGAGCGCGCGGCCGACGGCCGCCGCGGGTTCGACCCCGAGCGCCGACGCGAGCCGCTCGTTGATCGCCTCGACGCGGCCGCGCGCGTCGAGCGCGACCACGCCGTCGCGCAGGTGTTGCAGCAGATTGTCGAGCCGCTGGCGGCGGAATGCCTCGGCGTGCGTCGCATACGCGACTTCGAGCGCCGTATCGACGGCCTTGCGCACCGACGCATGCGAATACAGGAACACCGCGCCCATGCCGGCACTGGCCGCGAGGTCGGTGACGAGGCCGGGGCCGACGATCGTCTCGATGCCGCGGTCGCGCAGGTCGTGCACGCAGGCTTCCGCTTCCTGCGCAGACTGATATGACGCAAACTGCACGTCAAGGCCGTACGCGGCGACGAAGCGGCGCACTTCGGGCGGCGTTTCCCCGGCGCTGACGAGCGCGATCCGCGACGCATCGCGCCGGGCGCGCGCGAGCGCCTGCATCACGTCGAAGCCGGTCGGCGACACGACCACGACCGGCACCTGTGCACGCGTCTTCAGGAAGGCGCCGTTCGAGCCGGCCGCGACGATCACGTCGGGTCGCGCGGCGCCGGCCTCGGCGATCGCGCTGAGCGCATCCTCATACGCGCGCGTCACGATGCGCACGTCGGCGCGTTCGTCGAATTCGCCGGCGATCTCGCGAAAGAAGTCGCGCAGGCGGCTGATGCCCATCGCCCAGATGCGCGGGCGCGCCGCGCGATCGGCCGGGCCGACGGGCTTGGTCGAGGAGAGGTCCATGGCGATCGATTATGCGCGCGGGATTTCATTTTTGAAACACGAAATTGCCGAATTGAAATCGCCGGGCACTGCATCGCCCGCGCCGGTTGCTTAAGAATCAGTGGGTTAGCGATGTTTCGCGAGCTGGCCCGGTCCTTGCTGTTATCGGGCATTCCTTCAGGAGGCCGTTCATGAGCAACACGCATCTTCAGAGCGCCGGCGCGAAATTCCGCGCGGCAGTCGCGGCCGAGCAGCCGCTGCAGGTGGTCGGCGCGATCACCGCGTACGCGGCCAAGATGGCGCAGGCCGTCGGCTTCAAGGCGGTGTACCTGTCGGGCGGCGGCGTCGCCGCGAACTCGCTCGGGATCCCCGACCTCGGCATCAGCACGATGGAAGACGTGCTGATCGACGCGAACCGGATCACCAACGCGACCGATCTGCCGCTGCTCGTCGACATCGATACGGGCTGGGGCGGCGCATTCAACATCGCGCGCACGGTCCGCTCGTTCATCAAGGCCGGCGTTGCGGCCGTGCATCTCGAGGATCAGGTCGGCCAGAAGCGCTGCGGCCATCGTCCGGGCAAGGAAGTCGTGCCGGCCGACGAAATGGTCGATCGCATCAAGGCCGCGGTCGATGCGCGCACCGACGATCAGTTCGTGATCATGGCGCGCACCGATGCTGCCGCCGCCGAAGGGATCGACGCGGCGATCGAGCGCGCGGTCGCGTACGTCGAAGCCGGCGCCGACATGATCTTCCCGGAAGCGATGAAGACGCTCGATGACTACCACCGTTTCAAGGCGGCCGTGAAGGTGCCGATCCTCGCGAACCTGACCGAGTTCGGCTCGACGCCGCTGTTCACGCTCGACGAACTGCGCGAGGCGAACGTCGACATCGCGCTGTACTGCTGCGGCGCGTATCGCGCGATGAACAAGGCCGCGCTGAACTTCTACGAGACGCTGCGCCGCGACGGCACGCAGAAGGCGGCCGTGCCGACGATGCAGACGCGCGCCGAGCTGTACGACTTCCTCGGCTATCACGAATACGAGCGCAAGCTCGACGAACTGTTCGCGCAGGGCAAGAAGTAACGCGGCCCGCGCGCCGGGACACGATTCCCGGGAAGCTTTGCATGGGACCGCACTAGGCGCTGAAGCGCCAAGTCCGGTCGACAGCTTTGCATGGGACCGGACTAGGCGCTAAAGCGCCAAGTCCGGTCGACACGCTACATATTGGAGAACGGAAACATGAGCGAGACGAAAGACGCAGCAGCACCGGCCGCCGCAGGCGCATTCAAGCCGAAGAAGTCGGTGGCGCTGTCGGGCGTGACGGCCGGCAACACGGCGCTGTGCACGGTCGGCAAGACCGGCAACGACCTGCACTACCGCGGCTACGACATTCTCGACGTCGCCGAGTCGTGCGAATTCGAGGAAATCGCGCACCTGCTCGTGCACGGCACGCTGCCGAACCTGACCGAACTGGCCGCGTACAAGACCAAGCTGCGCGCGCTGCGCGGCCTGCCGAGCGCGCTGAAGGCGGCGCTCGAGCAGATCCCGGCGTCCGCGCACCCGATGGACGTGATGCGCACGGGCGTGTCGGTGCTCGGTACCGTGCTGCCGGAGAAGGACGATCACAACCTGCCGGGCGCGCGCGACATCGCCGACCGCCTGATGGCGTCGCTCGGCTCGATGCTGCTGTACTGGTATCACTTCTCGCACAACGGCAAGCGCATCGAGACGGAAACCGACGACGATTCGATCGGCGGCCACTTCCTGCACCTGCTGCACGGCAAGACGCCGTCGAAGTCGTGGGTCGAGGCGATGCACACGTCGCTGATCCTGTACGCGGAGCACGAATTCAACGCGTCGACGTTCACGGGCCGCGTGATCGCGGGTACGGGCTCGGACATCTACTCGGCGATCACCGGCGCGATCGGCGCGCTGCGCGGGCCGAAGCACGGCGGCGCGAACGAAGTCGCGTATGAAATCCAGAGCCGCTACAGCTCGCCGGACGACGCCGAAGCGGACATCCGCCGCCGCGTCGAGAACAAGGAAGTCGTGATCGGCTTCGGCCACCCGGTCTACACGATCTCCGATCCGCGCAACAAGGTGATCAAGGGCGTCGCGTACAAGCTGTCGAAGGAAGCGGGCGACACGAAGCTGTACAACATCGCCGAGCGCCTCGAATCGGTGATGTGGGACGCGAAGAAGATGTTCCCGAACCTCGACTGGTTCAGCGCGGTGTCGTATCACATGATGGGCGTGCCGACCGAGATGTTCACGCCGCTGTTCGTGATCTCGCGCACGTCGGGCTGGAGCGCGCACATCATCGAGCAGCGCATCGACAACAAGATCATCCGCCCGAGTGCGAACTATACGGGCCCGGAAGACCTGCAGTTCGTGCCGATCGAGAAGCGCTGACTCTCCCGCAGCGGGCGCCGGCCCCCGCAACGCGGGCGGCCGGCGCGCGCTGAACGCCATACCCAGGTATCCCCCCACATCATGAATACCGCCAACCGCAAACCCCTGCCCGGCACGTCGCTGGATTATTTCGACGCGCGTGCCGCGGTCGACGCGATCGCGCCCGGCGCGTACGACACGCTGCCGTACACGTCGCGCGTGCTCGCCGAAAACCTCGTGCGCCGCTGCGATCCGGCGATCCTCGCCGAGTCGCTGAAGCAGATCATCGAGCGCAAGCGCGAACGCGATTTTCCGTGGTTCCCGGCGCGCGTCGTGTGCCACGACATCCTCGGGCAGACGGCGCTCGTCGATCTCGCCGGCCTGCGCGACGCGATCGCCGACGGCGGCGGCGATCCGGCGAAGGTGAACCCGGTCGTGCCCGTGCAACTGATCGTCGATCACTCGCTCGCCGTCGAATGCGGCGGCTTCGATCCGGACGCGTTCGCGAAGAACCGCGCGATCGAGGATCGCCGCAACGAGGATCGCTTCCACTTCATCGAGTGGACGAAGAAGGCGTTCGAGAACGTCGACGTGATCCCGCCGGGCAACGGCATCATGCACCAGATCAACCTCGAGAAAATGTCGCCGGTGATCCAGGCGCACGACGGCGTCGCGTATCCGGACACCTGCGTCGGCACCGACAGCCACACGCCGCACGTCGACGCGCTCGGCGTGATCGCGATCGGCGTAGGCGGCCTGGAAGCCGAGAACGTGATGCTCGGCCGCGCGTCGTGGATGCGCCTGCCGGACATCGTCGGCGTCGAACTGACCGGCAAGCGCCAGCCCGGCATCACTGCGACCGACATCGTGCTCGCGCTGACCGAGTTCCTGCGCAAGGAAAAGGTGGTCGGCGCGTACCTGGAATTTCGCGGTGCGGGAGCCGCGAGCCTCACGCTCGGCGATCGCGCGACGATCTCGAACATGGCGCCCGAATACGGTGCGACGGCCGCGATGTTCTTCATCGACGGCCAGACGACCGACTACCTGCGCCTCACCGGCCGCAGCGACGAGCAGGTGAAGCTCGTCGAGACCTATGCGAGGGCGGCGGGCCTGTGGGCCGATACGCTGGACAATGCGCAGTACGAGCGCACGCTGACGTTCGACCTGTCGAGCGTCGTGCGTAACATGGCCGGCCCGTCGAACCCGCACAAGCGGCTGCCGACGTCCGATCTCGCCGCGCGCGGGATCGCCGGCCAGTGGGAAGAAAAGGCGGGCGAGATGCCCGACGGCGCGGTGATCATCGCCGCGATCACGAGCTGCACGAACACCAGCAACCCGCGCAACGTGATCGCGGCGGCCTTGCTCGCGCGCAATGCGAACGCGAAGGGCCTGACGCGCAAGCCGTGGGTGAAGAGCTCGCTCGCGCCCGGTTCGAAGGCGGTCGAGCTGTATCTGGAAGAGGCGAAGCTGCTGCCGGAACTCGAGAAGCTCGGCTTCGGCATCGTCGCGTTCGCGTGCACGACCTGCAACGGGATGTCGGGCGCGCTCGACCCGAAGATCCAGCAGGAGATCGTCGATCGCGACCTGTACGCGACGGCCGTGCTGTCCGGCAACCGCAACTTCGACGGCCGCATCCACCCGTATGCGAAGCAGGCGTTCCTCGCGTCGCCGCCGCTCGTCGTCGCGTATGCGATCGCCGGCACGATCCGCTTCGACATCGAGAAGGACGCGCTCGGCCACGACCAGGACGGCAAGCCCGTCACGCTGAAGGACATCTGGCCGAGCGACGAGGAGATCGATGCGATCGTCGCGTCGAGCGTGAAGCCCGAGCAGTTCCGCAAGGTCTACGAGCCGATGTTCGCGCGCAGCGCCGATGCGGGCGAGCGCGCGGCGCCGCTGTACGACTGGCGGCCGCAGAGCACGTACATTCGCCGTCCGCCGTACTGGGAAGGCGCGCTTGCCGGCGAACGCACGCTGCAGGGCATGCGCCCGCTCGCGGTGCTCGGCGACAACATCACGACCGACCACCTGTCGCCGTCGAACGCGATCCTCGCGAACAGCGCGGCCGGCGAATACCTCGCGAAGATGGGCCTGCCGGAAGAAGACTTCAACTCGTACGCGACGCACCGGGGCGACCACCTGACCGCGCAGCGCGCGACCTTCGCGAACCCGACGCTGATCAACGAGATGGCGGTGGTCGACGGCGCGGTGAGGAAGGGCTCGCTCGCGCGCGTCGAGCCGGAAGGCAAGGTCATGCGGATGTGGGAAGCGATCGAGACGTACATGAATCGCAAGCAGCCGCTGATCGTCGTCGCCGGCGCCGACTACGGCCAGGGCTCGTCGCGCGACTGGGCCGCGAAGGGCGTGCGGCTCGCGGGCGTCGAGGCGATCGCCGCCGAAGGCTTCGAGCGGATCCACCGCACCAACCTGATCGGGATGGGCGTGCTGCCGCTCGAGTTCAAGCCCGGCACGAACCGGACGACGCTCGGCATCGACGGCACCGAGACCTTCGACGTGATCGGCGAGCGCACGCCGCGCGCCGACCTGACGCTCGTGATTCACCGCAGGAACGGCGAGCGCGTCGAGGTGCCGATGACGTGCCGGCTCGATACGGCCGAGGAAGTGTCGATCTACGAGGCCGGCGGCGTGCTGCAGCGCTTCGCGCAGGACTTCCTCGAATCGTCGCAGGCGGCGTGACGGGGTTACATCGAGAACACAGACATGGCTCACATTCCTCAAATCAGGATTCCCGCGACCTATATCCGCGGCGGCACCAGCAAGGGCGTGTTCTTCCGGCTGCAGGACCTGCCCGACGCGGCGCAGGCGCCGGGCGCCGCGCGCGACGCGCTGCTGCTGCGCGTGATCGGCAGCCCCGATCCGTACGGCAAGCAGATCGACGGGATGGGCGGCGCGACGTCGTCCACCAGCAAGACGGTGATCGTGTCGAAGAGCACGCGGCCCGGCCACGACGTCGACTACCTGTTCGGGCAGGTCGCGATCGACAAGGCGTTCGTCGACTGGACCGGCAACTGCGGCAACCTGTCGGCGGCGGTCGGCCCGTTCGCGATCGGCGGCGGGCTCGTCGATCCCGCGCGCGTGCCGCGCGACGGCATCGCGACCGTGCGGATCTGGCAGGCGAACATCGGCAAGACGATCGTCGCGCACGTGCCGGTCACGAACGGCGCGGTGCAGGAGACGGGCGACTTCGAGCTGGACGGCGTCACGTTCCCGGCCGCCGAAGTGCAGCTCGAATTCATGGACCCGGCCGCCGAGGAAGAGGGTGTGGGCGGGTCGATGTTCCCGACCGGCAACCTCATCGACGATCTCGCGGTGCCGGGCGTCGGCACGCTGAAGGCGACGATGATCAACGCGGGAATCCCGACGATCTTCGTCGAGGCCGACGCGATCGGCTATACGGGCACCGAGTTGCAGGACGCGATCAACGGCGACGCGAAGGCGCTCGAGAAGTTCGAGACGATCCGCGCGCACGGCGCGCTGCGCATGGGGCTGATCGATACGCTCGACGAAATCGCGACGCGGCAGCACACGCCGAAGATCGCGTTCGTCGCGAAGCCGGCCGATTACGTCGCATCGAGCGGCAAGCGCGTGAACGCGGGCGACGTCGACCTGCTGGTGCGCGCGATGTCGATGGGCAAGCTGCACCACGCGATGATGGGCACGGCGGCGGTCGCGATCGGCACGGCCGCGGCGATCCCCGGCACGCTCGTCAATCTGGCGGCGGGCGGCGGCGAACGCAACGCGGTGCGCTTCGGACATCCGTCGGGCACGCTGCGCGTCGGCGCGGAAGCGCAGCAGCAGGAGAATGGCGAGTGGACCGTCACGAAGGCGATCATGAGCCGCAGTGCGCGCGTGCTGATGGAGGGCTGGGTGCGGGTGCCGGGCGACGCGTTCTGACGTTTCCGTCGTTCGACCGGGATGCGCGGGCGGCTTCGGCCGCCCGCGTCGTTTCGGCTAGCCGTGCAGGAACCGGCGCAGCGCGTCGCGGCTGAGGCGGCGTGCCGCTTCGGAGAGTCGCGCGTCGGGCACGATGTCGAAACCGTGCACGCCGCCGGGGAGCACGTGCAGTTCGGTCGGCACGCCGGCGCGGAGCAGCCGCCGCGCATAGTCGAGGTTTTCTTCGAGGAACAGGTCGAGCGAGCCGATCGACAGGAACGTCGGCGGCAGGCCGTCGAGCTTGTCCGCGCGCGCGGCGGCGGCATACGGCGACACGCCGTCGAGGCCTGGCGCGTGGCCGAGCAGCGACGTCCAGCCGAACCGGTTGTTGGCCGCGTGCCAGACGAACTCGCCGGCATGCGGATGCGGCGTACGCGTGCAGGTGCGGTCGTCGAGCATCGGGTAGATCAGGTGCTGGAACGCGAGCCGGTATTCGCCGCGATCGCGCGCCAGCAGCGCCAGCGCGGCGGCCAGCCCGCCGCCCGCGCTTTCGCCCGTTACGCCGATGCGCGCCGGGTCGATGCCGAGCGTGTCGGCATGGCGGAAGGTCCACGCGAGGCCCGCGTAGCAATCCTCGATCGCACCGGGGAACACCGTTTCCGGCGCGAGGCGGTAGTCGATCGAGATCAGCACGCAGCCGAGCTGTTTGACTGCCTGGCGATGAATGGCCTCCAGGTCCTTCGCCGCGCCGCGCACGTAGCCGCCGCCGTGCATGTGGACGATCGCCGGGAGTGGTCGCGCGGTGTCGTCGGGCGTGTAGATGTGGAGCGGGACGTCCGGCGCGCCGGCGGGGCCGGGGACGGCGCGGCGCTCGAGCGTGCTGCCGGCCGGGTCCGGCGGCGGCAGCGGCAGCACGCGCTCGCGCGCCTGCGCGAGGTTGTCGGCGCTGAGCGTGACGGTCGGCCACACGTCGAGCAGCGGGCGGATTTCGGAATCGACGAGATGCAGGGTATCCAAGTGGTTGCTCCGTGATTGGGTGGCGGCGATAACGGACGAACCGGTGTCGCCGCAGCGGGGCTCGGAGGCCGGCAGGCCGCCGCGATCATGTCCTTCCGGCATGCCGCAGCAGGCGGGCGGTGCCGCCGGGCGGGTGTCATGTGCGGCACGACAGTGGGCTGACATTGCCGTCGACGCGCAAGTTCCCGCGGCGGCGCCGACCGGTGCGACATCGTTGTCGTGATGCGTCGTGCGCGGCCCGCGCAGCGCGGACGCCTACAGCACGCTGCGTGCGACGACCCAGCGGTGCACCTCGCTCGGGCCCTCGAAGATTCGCATCAGCCGCGCTTCGCTCGCCATCTGTTGCAACGGCAGTTCCTTCGTCATGCCCATCGCGCCGAGCGTCTGCATCGCGTGATCGATGACGGTCCACGCCATTTCGGTCGCGAATACCTTGACCATCGAGATCTGCGTGCGCGCATCCTGCCCGGCATCCACCCGCGCGGCTGCTTCGTAGGTCATCAGGCGGCACGCGTGGATGCGGGTCAGCGCATCGGCCACCCACCACTGGACTGCCTGGCGCTCCGCGAGCGGCACCCCGAAGGTCGTGCGCTGCTTCGCGTATTCGCACAGCAGCGCGACCGCGCGCTCGGCGCGACCGATGCACCAGGCCGCCATCTCCAGCCGCCGGTTCGACAGCCGCCCCTGCATCGGCACGAAGCCTTCGCCTTCCCGGCCGAGCAGTTGCGTGGCGGGCAGGCGGCAGTTTTCCAGCACGATCTCGTAGGTGGACAGCCCGCCGATCATCGGAATCCGGCGTTCGATGATGAAGCCCGGCGTATCGCGCTCGACGATGAAGGCCGAGATGCCGCCGCGCTTGCCCTTGCTGCGGTCCGTCAGCGCCATCACGATCGTCCAGTCGGCTTCGCTCGCGTGGCTGATCCAGATCTTGCGCCCGTTCAGCACCCAGCCGTCGCCATCGCGCTCGGCCGTCGTCGACAGCGCGCCCGGGTCCGAGCCGGCGCCCGGTTCGGAGATGGCCATCGCGGAGTGCGTGACGCCGCGCGCATAAGGGTCGAGATAGCGGGCGCGCTGCGCGTCGTCGGCCGAGTCGCACAGCATCCTCAGGTTCGGCGAATCGGGCGGCAGCACGTACGGCGTCACGGTCGTGCCGATCGCTTCGTTCACGCCGACCATCGCGACGGCCGACAGGTCGGAGCCGCCGGCGTCGAGCGGTGCGTCGAGCCCCCACAGGCCGAGCTGTCGCGAGCGTTCGTCGAGCCGCGCGTGCTCGTCGGGGAGCAGCGCGAAGCGCTGACCATCGGCTTCCCGCGCCATCGCGGCGGCTTCGAGCGGAATCAGTTCGTCGTTCACGAAGCGCGCGACGAGGTCCTTGATCATCCGGTGTTCGAGTTCGAGTTCGAAGTTCATGTGCTGATCGATGAGTGAGTGAAGGAAACCGGCGCGGTCAGCGCGCGGCTGGAAGCGGCGCAGCCCGCGCGCGCAGCGTGCCGAGCAGCGCCACGCAGCCGGCCGCGAGCAGTGCCGCGTTGAAATAGAGTCCGCCGCGCATCGATCCGGTGACCGTGTTGAGCACGCCCATCAGGAACGGGCTCGCGAACCCGCCGATCGCGCCGGACATCGTGATCGCCGCGATCGCGACCGCCATCGAGCGTTTGGGCAGCGCGAGCCCCGGCAGCACCCAGAACGCGGGCAGCGCCGCGGCGTGCGCGGCGACCGCGATGCAGAGCGCGATCATCAGGTGCGGCGTGCCGTCGACGCTCGCCAGCCCGGCGAGTGCCGCCGCGCAGGCGAGCATCGCGACCGCGCCGTGCCCGCGCCATTCGCGCCGGCGCTCGGTGCGCCAGCCCATCCCGAGCATGCCGACGATGCCGCACAGATAGGGCAGCGCGGACAGCAGCCCGATCTGCATCGCGCCGTGCAGGCCGCCGCGATGCAGGATCACGGGCATCCAGAACACGAGCGCGTAGCCAGCGGCCGCGATCGCAAAATTGGCCGCGCACAGCAGCCAGAAATCGCGGTGCGCGACCAGCGGCCGCGCCGCGTCCGCATCCGGCGTGCCG
Source organism: Burkholderia sp. DN3021 (assembly GCF_049805555.1). Lineage (NCBI taxonomy): Bacteria > Pseudomonadati > Pseudomonadota > Betaproteobacteria > Burkholderiales > Burkholderiaceae > Burkholderia > Burkholderia sp. DN3021. Next base: position 48,510 of record NZ_JBNCAB010000011.1, read on the forward strand.
GCTTCGGCATGCACGTGTGCGGCGCGCAGTGCGGCCTTGTCGGCATCCGACAGCCAGCGTGCGTCGTCCGGCCGGTCGTCGAGAAACCGCAGCGCAACGATGCCGATCGCGCTGCTCGGCAGCCCCTCCACGAGAAACAGCCATTGCCAGCCGCTCAGGCCGGCTGCACCGTCGAAGAGCGTGAGGATCGCGCCCGACACGGGTCCGGCGATCAGCCCCGCGAGGTACAGCGCCGTCATGAAGAGCGCGAACGCCTTCGCGCGCTGCTTCGGCGGATACCACGCGCCGAGATAGAACAGGATGCCGGGGAAGAAGCCGGCCTCGAACACGCCCAGCAGGAACCGGCACGCGTAGAACTGCGCGGGCGTCGTGACGAACATCGTCGCGGCCGAACCGAGCCCCCACAGCACCATGATTCGTGCGATCGTCCTGCGCGCGCCGATCCGCACGAGTAACGCGTTGCTCGGAATCTCGAACGCCATGTAGCCGATGAAGAAGATGCCGGCGCCGAGCCCGTAGACGGCATCGGAGAAGTGCAGCTCGGCAGCCATCTGCGCGTGCGCGAAGCCGATGTTGATCCGGTCGATGAACGACAGCGTGTAGCAGAGGATCAGGAACGGCAGCAGCCGGCGCGAGATCCGGCGGTAGAGCGCCTGCGTCGCGCCATCGTCGACGGCGGCCGGGTGGGTGGAAAGGGTCGGGGTCATGGGCACTCCGTCAGAAGCGGTGAACGATGCCGAGCGCGAGCACCTGCTCGGTGCCGCCCGGTTGCGGCTGCCGGCCGGCGACGACCGTGTTGCGCGCGTCGCCGCCGTTCTTCATGTAGAGATAGCGTGCGTAGAGCGAAGTCCGCTTCGACAGCGGATGGTCGTACCCGACGCCGAGCGCGGTCGCGTCGTTCGCCGAGCCCTTCACGTCGCGGCGCACGACCGACACGAGCACGCGATCGAGCGCGCCGACATTGATCGATGCGCCGACGCTCGCGGTCGAGAACGCGGGCAGGTTCGGCGCCGTGCTGGCGCCATGGAGAAACGCGGCGTACAGCTTGACGCGCGCGAACGCATAGTTGGCCGCGAACACGTAGTGGCGGGTCGTCGACGGGTAGACGACGGGCGACAGGTTGCCGGCCGACACGTCGCCCTGGAAGCCCGCGCCGAGATAGAGCCCGCCGATCCGGTACTGAAGCCCGGCGCCATAGTTGCGCCCGGCCTGCATGGACAGCGCGTTCGGTGTCGGAAAGCCGTACGTGGCCATCACGCGCAGGCCGTTCCAGTCGGGGCTGAGATACGACGCCGCCTGGTTGAAGCGCGGAATCGGCGGCGTCGTGTTGCTCGTGATCGTATCCGTCGACGTCGCGAGCAGCGCGAGCGGCGACATTCGCTCGTTGAGTCCGAACGGATCGCCTTCGTATACGACGTAGAACGACGGCGTGTATTGCCGGCCGAGCCGGAGGTCGCCGTAGCGCGTGTTCTGCAGCGATACGTATGCCTGCCGGTAGAACAGCGTGCCGCCCTGGAACGATCCGTCGGCCGGCGAGAAGCCGCTTTCCAGCACGAACTTCGTCGACGTGCCGCCGCCGAGATCCTCGACGCCCGTCAACCCGATGCGGCTTGTCGACGATCCGCCGCCGCTCTGCCGCACGCTCGACAGGCTGCCGATGCGATCGAATTCGACGTAGCTGTCGACGATCCCGTACAGCGTGACCGACGACGCGTGCGCTGGCGACGCGCACAGCACGCAGGCGCCGACCAGGAATGCTTTCCGTTGCATGAAGATGTCTCCGTTCCATGTTTTTTTTTGACGCGCCCGCGTTCTGGGAGCGGTTGCGCGCGTCGTGTCGCCCACCGTGCTGCGTCGGGATCAGCGCCCCTTGAACACCGGCTTGCGCTTCTCGAGAAACGCACGGGCGCCTTCGATCCGGTCCTCGCTCGCATAGACGTCGGGGCCGACGTCCAGCCGCAGCGCCGCGGCAACCGGCAAGCCCTGGCTGCGTGTCGCGGTTTCCTTGATGCGGCGGATCGTGAGCGGCGCGTTCGCGGCGATCGCCTCCGCCAGTTCGCGCACGGTGTCGTCGAGCGCGGCGCCGGGTACGACGCGGTTCAGCACCCCGACGCGCTGCGCTTCGTCAGCGTCGAAGCGGCGGCCCGTGAACAGCAGCTCCATCGCGACGGCGCGCGGCAGCATGCGCGGCAGCAGCACGCTCGCGAAGTTCGCGCCCATGCCGACCCGCGCTTCGGGCAGCGCGAAGTACGCGTGCTCGGCGGCGATCCGCAGGTCGCACGCGAGCGCGATTTCAAAGCCGCCGCCGACGGCGAAGCCGTTGATGGCCGCGATGGTCGGCTTGCGCAGCTCCAGGATCAGCTCGTGCACGTTGCGTGCGAGCCCGCGCATCGGCCGCATCCCGCGCATCTCGGGATCGCCGAGATCGATGCCCGCGCTGAAGGCCCGTTCGCCGGCACCTCGGATCACGATCGCGCGAATCGCGGGGTTGTCGTCGAGCGTGACCAGTTCGTCGCACAGGCGCCGGATCGCTTCGGCGGACAGCGCATTGGCAACGTGCGGACGATGGATCGTCAGCCACGCAATGCCGTCGTCGTCGTTGCGCAGGATCGACGGGGCGTCGTCGCCGGTCGGGGAAGAGAACGTGCGCGGCGCGCTCATGACGCGCTCCCGGCAGAGCCTGCGCGTTCGTCGTGGATGACGCCTGCCTGCCGCAGCGCGTCGCGCCGGGCTGCATCGATGCCGAACGCGCCGAGCACCGCGTCGGTGTCGGCGGCGAACGGCCGGGGCGGCCGGCGTATCGATCCGGGCGTGCGGGAGAGTTTGGCCGGGATGCCCGCGCCGGTGTACGCATCGGTATTGACGAACATCGCGTTGCGCGCCGCCTGCGGATGGCCGAATGCATCGGCGACGGTGTTCACCGGCCCCGTTGCGACGCCGGCGTGCAGCAGCCGCTCGACGACGTCGTCGGCGCGAAGTTCGGCGGTGAGTTGCCCGAGCAGCGTGTCGAGCGCGTCGCGATGCGCGACGCGCTGCGCGTTGGTCGCGAACCGGGGATCGCGCGCAAGCTCGGGCACGCCGAGCGCTTCGACGAGCCGCGCGAACGTGCGGTTGTTGCCGGCGCCCGTCGCCACCGGCTTGTCCTTGCACGGATAGACGCCGTACGGCGCGATCGCGCCATACACATTGCCGGTCGCGACGGGAACGTCGCCGGTCGCCATCCAGCTCGTGCTGACCGGGTGCAGCATCGACAGTGCGGTGCTGAACAGGTCGATGTCGACATGCTGCCCGAGACCGGAGCGCGTCCGTTCGACCAGCGCGAGCAGGATGCTCGACACGGCGCTCAGGCCGGCCGCGAAATCGACGACCGGAAACGGCACCTTGAGCGGCATGCCGCCCGGTTCGCCGTTGATCGACATGAAGCCGGCCAGCCCCTGCGCGACGGCGTCGTAGCCCGGAAACCGCGCGAGCGGGCCGTCGGTGCCGTACCCGGAGATCGAGCAATGGACGAGGCGCGGGAAGCGTTCGCGCAGGCAGTCTTCGTACCCGATGCCCCAGCGTTCGAGCGTGCCCTGCTTGAAGTTGTCGATCAGCACGTCGGCCGTCTCGAGCAGGCGGAACAGCACGTCGCGTCCGTCGGGATGCGACAGGTCGAGCGCGAGATTGCGCTTGTTGCGGTTGAGCCCCCAGTAGTAGCTGGAGATGCCGCCCGGCATCGCGGGCCCCCAGTCGCGCGTTTCGTCGCCTTGCGGCGGTTCGATCTTGACGACGTCCGCGCCGTGGTCCGCGAGCGTCTGCGCGCAGAACGGCCCCGCATAAACGCGGCTCAGGTCCACCACGCGCACGCCCGCGAGTGCGCCTTCGTTGTTGCTGGTCATGACGATGTTTCCTTCGATGTGGAATTCGATGGTCCGGCGTGCCGGTATGTGCCGGCCGCGCGGCATGCGATGCGGCGCCGGTTCAGCCGCGCGCGGCGAACAGCGCGTTCACCGCCGCGCGATGTTCGGGTGTGGCGTGCGCGAACGCCTGGTACGAGGCCGACAGGTCGAGCAGCGTGTCGAGGCTCGCGTGCCGGCCTTCGCGCAGCAGCCGCTTGGTCAGGCGCAACGCGGTGCCCGAGTGGCGGGCGATGCGGCCGGCCAGTTCGTGCGCGTGCGCGAGGAGGTCGCCGTCGGGAACGACGCGCGACACGAGCCCGCAGCGCAGCGCCGCCTGTGCGTCCAGCGCGTCGCCCGTGAACGACATTTCCGCGGCGACGGCGGCGCCGACGATCTGCGGCAGGAACCACGCGCCGCCGTCGCCCGGCACGAGGCCGAGCGCGATGAAGCTCTCGGCGAAGCGTGCGCTGCCGGCGGCGATGCGGATGTCGCACATGCACGCGAGATCGGTGCCGGCGCCGATGGCCGGGCCGTTGACCGCCGCGATGGCCGGCACTTCGAGCTGCTGGAACGCCTGCGCCACGCGCTGTATGCCGCGGCGATAGCTCGTCCGGATCGCGGCGAGGTCGTGCGGGTCCGATTCGATGAACGCACGCATCGCCTTCACGTTGCCGCCCGACGAAAACGCCGTGCCGGCGCCGGTCAGGATCAGCACGCGGATCGATTCGTCGCGGTTCGCGTCGTCGCAGCATTCGGTCAGCGCATCGATCGCATCGGTGTCCGAAATGGCGTTGCGGGTTTCGGGGCGGTTCATCGTGACGGTCAGGATCGGGCCCTGCCGTTCACGGATCAGAAAGGCTGCCATGATGTCTCCGTATGTTCTGTGCCGCGGGACTTCACGCCGCGGGCCGAAGCCTAGTATCGTCACGACGGTTGGCGGCGGGAAATTCTGTTCCACATATGTGGAAGGCCCGTCCCGGTTGCGTGCGGAGAGGGCGGGATGAGCGGAAACGTGGTCAAGAGCGCGGCGCGCGTGTTCGAGGTGCTGGAACTCTTCAGCACATTGCAGCGGCCGCTGAGCGTGCGGGAGATCGCCACGCGCTGCGGCTATCCGGGGTCGAGCGCGGCGGCGCTGCTGACCAGCATGAAAGCGCTCGGCTATCTCGCGTACGACGACGCGACGCACGCCTATGCGCCCACCGCGCGGCTCGTCAATCTCGGCGAAGCGCTCGTCGATTCGGCGGCAGGCAGCCGGCGGCACTGGCACGCCGTCGCGAAGCGGCTGGCCGCCCGCACGCACGAGGCGGTCGTGATCGCGGTGCAGAGCGATCTGTATGTGCAGTACATCGACGCGATCGCGGGCTCCCATAGGATTCCGATCCAGTTCTATGCGCCGATCGGCACGCGCCGCGAGATCTGCATGTCGAGCCTCGGCTGGGCGCTGCTGAGCATCCAGCCGGACAGCACGATCCGCCGGCTCGTGGCGCGCAGCATCCGCCGGCTCGGGAAGTCGGGCAGGACGATCGACGAGGACGTCGTGCTCGACAAGGTCGAACAGACGCGCCAGCACGGCTACTCGTATTCGGCGCATACGGTGACGCAGGGCGCCGCGATGATCTCGATGGTGATCGCGGACGGCTGGAACGGTCTGCCGCTGGCGATGGGCGTGGCCGGGCCCGTCGAGCGGATCGACGCGCACCGCGACGCGATCGTGCTGGCGATGCGGGAGGCGCTGGCCGAGCGCGCGGGCGAGGCGGCCGGCTAGCCGCGGCAGGCTGGCCCGTGCGCCGGGCGTTGTCGGCATCGGGCAAGTGCCGGTGCCTGACGGCGAGCGATGGCGATGCGGCCGGGACGTCGATCCCGGGTATCGGCCCGGTCATCGTTCGTGCCGCGTCCGTCGCACGCATTCGCATAGAATCGATGCGTTTCCTTGCCCCTGTCACGGTTGCATTTCAGCGAGGTCGCAATGCCATTGAACGCGCCGCTTGCCGGCATCCACATCGTCGAATTCGAAGGCCTCGGCCCCGGCCCGCTCGCGGGCTGGATGCTCGCCGGGATGGGCGCGCGGATCACGCTGATCGCGCGGCCGTCCGGCCGCACGAGTGCGCCGGACGCGCTGCGGGGCCGCGACGGCGATCTGCTGCGCGAAGGCAAAGCGATCGTCGAGCTCGACCTGAAGGCGCCTGCCGGCCGCGATGCGGCGCTCGATCTGATCGCGCAGGCCGACGCGCTGATCGAGGGACTGCGGCCCGGCGTGATGGAGCGGCTCTGCCTCGGGCCCGAAGATTGCGCACGCCGCAACCCGAAGCTCGTGTACGGGCGGATGACCGGCTGGGGCCAGCACGGCCCGCTCGCGGCCGCGGCCGGGCACGACCTGAACTACGTCGCGCTGACCGGGCTGCTGTCGCTATCGGCACCGAACGACGGCCGGCCGGGTTTGCCGCCGACCGTCGTCGGCGATGCGGGCGGCGCGCTCGGGCTCGCGTTCGGGATCGTCTGCGCGCTGTTCGACGTGCGCGGCGGCGGGCCGGGGCGCGTGGTCGACGGCGCGATCGTCGACATCGTGTCGATGCTCGGTTCGCTTGCGTTGTGGGCGCGTGCGAACGGGCAACTCGACGGCGCGCAGCCGAGCCTCTTCCACGACGCGCCGTTCTACGACGTGTATCGCTGCGCGGACGGCGAATGCGTGACGATCGGCGCGCTCGAGCCGCCGTTCTATGCGCTGCTGGTCGAGCGGCTCGGGCTGACCGACGTCGATCCGGCGTCGCAGTACGACCGCGCGCGCTGGCCCGCGCTGAAGGTGCGGTTCGCCGAGGTGTTCGCGCAGCAGCCGTCCGCACACTGGCGCGCGCTGCTCGAAGGCACCGACGCATGTTTTGCGCCGGTATTGAGCGTGGCCGACGCGGCGCGGCATCCGCACAACGCGGCGCGCGGGATCTATCGGACCGACGAGAACGGCAACGTGCGGGCGCGCGTGGCGCCGCGTTTCCTGCCGCTGACGGGGGACGATGCGGGCTAGCGGCGCGGAGGCGTGCCGTTGCGCGGCATCGGATGGCGGCCGCTCGGGCCGTTTTCAGGCGGTTTCTTCAGGCCGTTTCCTCCGGCATATCCGGCACCTTGCCGTCGCCGACGCGGTTGATCGTGCCTTGCGCGATCGCGACGAGCCGCTCGTGATCGCCGTCGATGACGAACACGTGACACTGGCAGGTCGCCTGGTGCCGACCTGCGTAGACGAGCTTCGCGCGCGCGACGAGCGTGCCGTTCACGGCCGGCCGCAGGTAGTTGATCTTGTATTCGGCCGTGATTACGCGCGGGCCGAGCACGAGCGCGCCGGCGAACGTCAGCGCGTTGTCGGCGAGATAGCTGATGACGCCGCCGTGCACGAAACCGTGCTGCTGCCGCAGCTCGTCACGCACGTGCAGGCACAGCGATACCTCGTTGTCGCCGATATGCATCAACTCCGTGCCCAGCAGCATGCTGAACGGTTGCGCACGCAATGCGCCGCGCGCGTGGTCCGTGATGTCGGTCATCAACTTTCCTCGAAATGAGTGCCCGCTTGCGCTGAACTCTAGGAAGGGGACTGCGGATAAGCAAGGAAATTCGTCCGCGATTCCTGCAATTGCCGGCGCGATGTGACGCGATTATTGCGTCGAACGCAGGAGTTGTCCTTGTTTGCGGGCGATTCGGCGGGAATGCGCGAGCGAAGCGCGTCACTGGGCCGTCTTTTCGACCGCGCCTCGCCCGCCGCACCCAGGCAACCCTGCCTTAGACGGCCCCACCTAGGCGACCGCTCCTAAAGTCCGACGAAGAAATGCCGCTAATGCCGGGGCATTGCCTCATCGTCCGCTCTCCAGGAATCTCCCCATGTTCGGAAAAATCAAGCTCGCGTCGGGTCTGCTCGGCGTGTTGACCGTGTTTTGCCTCTTCCTGTTCGCGATCGAAGCGCTCGGCTTCCGGGCGCTCGCGTCGACGCGCAGCGGCGTCGACGATCTGTCGAACGTCGCGATCGCGCAGGTCAACGCGGCCAACCAGGCGACCGAGCACCTGCTCGACGCGCGCATCAACCTGTCGCGCGCCGGCACGCGGATGGTGCGCGGCGGCCCGAAGCCGGAAGACATCATCCGCCATGCCGGCGCTTCGCTTGCCGAAGCGGACAAGGCGTTCGCCGCGCTGATGGCCGCGCAGCCGGTCGACGACACGAACCGCACGCGCGTCGCGGCGCTCGCCGAGCGCTATCGCGCGCTGCGCGGCGCGCTTGGCGAACTCGTGCAGTTCCTCGACGCCGACAACATCCAGGCCTTCCTCGACCAGCCGACGCAAGGCATCCAGGACGCCTACCTCGCCGAACTGCACCGCTTCGCCGAATACGGCAGCGCATCGAGCCGCACGGCGCTCGACACGATCGACGGCGGCATACTCTGGTTCAAGTCGGTCGGCATCGCGCTGCTGGTGGCGATGCTCGCGGCGAGCGCGGCGATCTACGCAGCCGCGCGGCGCGCGGTTGTTGCGCCGCTGGACGAGGCCAGCCGCCATTTCGAACGGATCGCGCAGGGCCGGCTCGACGAAGCCGTGCGGGCGGGCGGCGTATTCGAGATCGACCGGATGCTGCGCGGCCTCGCCGCGATGCAGACGAGCATCGCGGGCACCGTGCGCACGGTGCGGCACGCGTCCGATGCGATCCACCTCGGCGCGGGCGAGATCGCGGGCGGCAACGCCGACCTGTCGGCGCGCACGGGCACGCAGGCCGCATCGCTCGAGGAAACAGCCGCGAGCATGGAGGAATTGACCGCGACCGTCCGGCAGAACACCGACAGCGCACGCGCGGCCAGCGCGCTGGCCGACGCGGCGCTCGAAGCGACGAGCCACGGCGGCGGCGTGGTCGACAGCGTGATCGACCGGATGCGCGGCATCGCGCAGAGCTCGGGGCGGATCGCGGAGATCATCTCGGTGATCGACGGCATCGCGTTCCAGACCAACATCCTCGCGCTGAACGCCGCGGTCGAGGCCGCGCGGGCTGGCGAACAGGGGCGCGGCTTCGCGGTCGTCGCGGGCGAAGTGCGCTCGCTCGCGCAGCGCAGCGCGCAATCGGCGAAGGAGATCAAGGCGCTGATCGAGGATTCGGTCGCGCAGATCAACGGCGGCGCGGAGCTCGTCGAACGCGCCGGCGAAGCAATGCGGACGGTGTCGACGTCGATCACGCGCGTCGTGCAGACGATGTCCGAGATCACGGCCGCGTCGGTCGAGCAGAGCGTCGGGATCGAGCAGGTGAACCAGGCCGTCACGCAGATGGATCAACTGACGCAGCAGAACGCGGCGCTGGTGGAGCAAGTCGCGGCGGCGGCCGCGTCGCTGAACGACCAGACCGCGCACCTGATGCAGGCGGTGTCGGTGTTCGAACTCGGCGATGCGCGCGCCGCACGTGGCGAACGCGCGGCGCCGTCGTTCGCCGACGCGGGTTACGAACCGGCCGGCAGCGCCGCGTAGGCGGTCGCGAGATGGTAGGGCGTCGTTGACGGCATGTCGGCGCGCGACACCTGCCCGTCCGCCGTCTTGCACTCGAACCAGCCGCGCGGATGCAGGAAGCGCGCGGCGAAACGCCCGATTTGCTGCGCGAGCGGCGCGGACGCCGGCGTGCCGCCGTGCGTCGCGAGCGCGCGCAGGTACTCGGTCTGCGCCCAGATCCGCTGCGTGCCGTCGATGCATACGCCTTGCGCGTCGAGCGCCGCGCAGACGCCACCCGTCTGCGCATCGACACCGTATTGCTCCGCGAACATGAACGCGCGCGACAGCGTGTCGGGGAGCCCGGTCTGCGCGAGCCGTGCGCCGGCCGCATCGACCAGATAGAACCATTCGAACTGATGGCCGGGTTCGAAACGGTTGTCGGCCGCCCCGAGCGGCAGTTCGGCGACGCAGCCGGTCGCCGCGTCGACGAACGTGCGCTCGACGGCCTGCGCGGTGCGTGCGAGCGCATCGTCGAACGCCGCGTCGCCGAACGCGTCGGCGGCTGCGAGCCACGCTTCGGTCAGATGCATCAGCGGATTCTGCAGCGCGCCGCTGCCGGATGACGAGAAATCGGCGTGGCGCGCCGCATCGAGCAGCGCGTCGCCATGGCGCGGCGCGAAGCGGTCCTGGATCAGCGCGGCGGTTTCCTCGGCCACCGCGCGCGCGGCGGCGTCGCCCGACGCCGCATGCCATGCGGCGCACGCGAACACGATGAACGCGTGCGTATAGAGATCCTTGGTGGAATCGAGCGGCGCGCCCTGCGCGTCGACGCTGTAGATCCAGCCGCCGTGGCGCGCGTCGCGGAAGCGGCCGCACAGCGCGTCGAACAGCGTGGCCGCGTGTGCTGTGTCGCCGGCCTGCGCGAACACGAACAATTGCCGCGCGCAGGCCATTGCGCGATAACGGGTGACGGGTAGCGGCGCGTGAGCGGCCGGATCGACGGCCTCGAACGGCAGCCGCAACGTGTGGTCGAACCCGGAACCCCGCCAGATCGGCAAGACGATGTGCGCGAAATGGTGGCGCAACTGGGCGGCCTGGGCGGAAGCGGAGTCGGAAACGGACATGACGGGGTTGAGCGCTTGGATCTGAACGTGTCGGCGCGGCCCGGATCGGCGCGGCCGGGGCCAAGGATAAAACATTCCGCGCGGCCGGCACAAAAAAAAGGAGATAAATCGGATGCTCAGCAACCTGGAACTCGTGATGCGGCTCGTTCTCGCGGCGGCGCTCGGCAGCGTCATCGGCTTCGAGCGCGAGCGCCTGTCGTGGGCGGCCGGCCTGCGCACGCACATGCTCGTGTGCGTCGGCTCGACGCTGATCATGATCGTGTCGGCATTCGGTTTCGCCGACGTGCTCGGCAGCAGCGAGCACATCGTGCTCGATCCGTCGCGGATCGCCGCGCAGGTCGTGTCGGGCATCGGCTTCCTCGGCGCGGGCTCGATCCTGTTGCGCGGCGAGATCGTGCGCGGGCTGACGACGGCAGCGAGCCTGTGGTCGGTTGCCGCGATCGGCCTCGCGGTGGGCGGCGGGCTCTATGTCGCGTCGATTTCGGCGACGATCATCATCCTGATCATCCTGGCCGGCATCAAGCCGCTGGAGCGGCGCTATTTCACGGTGCGCCAGCGGCGCCAGCTTGCGCTGACGGTCGTGAGCGGCGCGCTGACGTTCGATTCGCTGCACGCGGCGCTCGGCGCCGACAGCGCGCGCGTGAAGCAATTCATCGTGCAGCGCGCCGACGATACGGGCGAGCACGACGAAGTGCGCATCGCGCTCGCGCGGGTGTCGGAACTCGAATACCAGGCGATCTGCGATAAGTTGCGCGCGCTGCAGGGTGTCACGCGTTTCGAAGAAGGGAACGGGTTGTCGGGCGACGAATAGGCTGCATCGGTTGCGGGGCGTGCGACAATGGCCGGCCACCGATTCCGTTCGACTTCCGGTTCCGCGCTCGCGGGCCCCGCAATCCGATTTCCATGACCGAATCCGTTTCCACGTCTCGTTCCCGTTCCCGTTTCAATCGTTCGTCGGCCCGTTCCCGCCAGCGCTCGGCGGCTGCCGCGAGCAGCACGTCCGCGAGGGCGACGTCGCGGCCCGGCAGCGCGCCGGCCGGCGATGCGTCGCGGGATGAACTGACGCTCGACCTGTTTGGCGATCCGGTGCTCGAGCCGGGCGAGCGGGTGCCGGTCACGGCACGCGACGAAGCGGTTGCGGAAGCCGAAGCGGCGGCCGGTGTCGCGGACGATGCGGCCGCCGGGCGGCAGGCCTCGCTGGACGGGTTCAGCGCGCCGGAGGCCGCGAGTACGGCGGGACATGCGGAAGCTGAAGGTGCGGTGAAGCCGGAAGTCGCGGCGGCGACCGGTGGTGTTTCTGCGCCGGAAGGTGGGGATGCTACGAACGCGGACGGTATGTCCGTGGCTGATGGCGTTTCAATGAAGGTCATCGATGTGCCTGCGGCCGACGGCGTTGCAGCGAAGGCGGCCGATGCGCGTGCGGCCGTTGGCGTTGCAGCGACGGCAGCCGATGTGCCTGCGGCCGATGGCGCTACCGTGACGGCAACCGGGCTGCAAGCGGCAGATGGTGCCGTGGCGAAGACGGCCGATCGGCAAGCGACTGATGACGAAGTCGCGAAAGCTGCTGTCGAAGCGGCGGCCGGCGTCGCGACCGTCAAATCCCGCGAAGGGCGCTCTTCCGGCGACGCAGTGAAGGAACGCCGCTCGTCGTCGGGCGGCAAACGCCGGGCGGCTGCCGGCGCAAGCGACGCGACGTCGGTGCAATCCGCGCCGGTTGCGACGAGCGTCGACAAGGCGCCGGACGCGATCGGATCGAACGCGGTGCCGGACGCCGCTTCGACGGTCGAGCCGCAGACGCCGGCACAACCGGTCGAGCCAGCAACTCCCGCGACCTCCCGTGACGCTGCCCCGACCAACGCCGCGCCGTCGCCAGTCGCACAGCCCGTGGCTTCCGCCGCGTCCTTCGTGACGAAGCCGTCGTCGGAACGCACGCAGCCGGCCGCGCCGGCCTTCGATCCTGACACGCACCTGCGCCCGCTGACCGACCGGCTCGCCGCGCTGCAGGCCGACTTGGACGGTTTGACGCGCGCGGCCGATCGCGAGATGCGCCGCGTCAACCGCCTGTTGCTGGCGCTGGCCGTCGTCGTGCTGGCGGGGCTCGTCGCGCTGATGCTGCAAACGCGGCAGATCGCGCACCTGAAGCAGGACGCGGCCACCAGGCAGCAGCGGATCGATCGCCTGGCGGCCGACCTGTCGACGCAGCAGGCGACGTTGATGACGCTCGAGGAGCACCACGAAGCGCTCCTGTCGCAGGTCGACCGGCTTCAGCGCAATGCGAACCGCGACGCGGCCGTCGCGAAGCGTGCCCGCCGCACGCGCTGATCGTTCCGACCCTATCCTGGAAGCCCGACGGGGCAAGTGTCGCCGTTCCGCGCCTGCGATCGGTGGCGGCGCGCGTGCGGCAAACTGATGCGGCGTACTGGCAGAGTTCAGGGAAAACCCTTAGAATGGAGTCCGTCTAAGGGAAAACCCTAGACACAACTGTCAGGAGTCTCACATGAGCTTCATCCTTGCCCTGCTGCAAAAGATCGACGACCTGTTCGTGTCGCCGCACCTGCCGCTCGATGCCGATTACTCGTACGCTGCGCGTCATGCCGAAGCCGAGCGCGTGCGTCGTGCGCATCTCGTGCCGATCGTCCTGTATCGTCGCTGATTCGCTGATTCGCTGATTCGCTGATTCGCTGATTCGCTGATTCGCTGATTCGCTGATTCGCTGATTCGCTGATTCGCTGATTCGGCGCGGCGCCTGCTACACCTGCCCGCTTGTTTTCTGCCGCTGCCCCGCGCGCCGGCGCGACCGTCCCGCTACACTGGAAGTCCGATTCCCTTCACGGCGACCGGGCCATGCTGCAGATGCGGCCGATGACGGCCGGCGAATTCCACGCGTACCGCACGCGAGCCATCGACGGCTACGCGCGCGATCTCGTTTCATCCGGACAGAATGCTGTCGAAGACGCGGCCGATCGTGCGCGCGCCTGTTTCGACATGCTGTTGCCGGACGGCCTGCGGACATCCGGCCAGACACTCGTCGTGCTCATCGACGGCGCCAGCGGCGACGCGGTGGGCGACCTCTGGTACGCGATCGTGCCCGAAGGGCCGAACCGCACGCTGTTCATCTACGACCTCGACATCGTCGCGTCCCGGCGCCGCCAGGGCTGGGCCACGCGCGCGCTCGATGCGCTCGACGCCGAGGCGCGCCGGTACGGCATTACCGAGATCGGCCTGTCGGTGTTCAATCACAACACGGCGGCCCGCGCGCTGTATCGTGCGTGCGGCTTCGTGCCGATCACGACGACGTTGATCAAGCCGGTCATCCCGGGCTGAATCCGCTGGCAGGCGCTGCGTCGTCACGTGCGACCGATTCGACACGCGGCTGACGGCAAACGCCGGCCACCCTCCCGATCCTTCCTGTTCACCGAACGCCGAACGCCCGTCCGGCCAGCGTCACCGGAGCGCGTCAGCGCGCCCGCCCTTTCCATCTCCGCAGCAGCAGTGCGTTGGTCACGACGCTGACGCTGGAAAACGCCATTGCCGCGCCCGCGATCACCGGATTCAGCAAGCCGAGCGCCGCGAGCGGCACGCCGACCAGGTTGTAGACGAACGCCCAGAACAGGTTCTGCTGGATCTTCTGGTACGTGCGTTTGGAGATGTCGATCGCGTCGGCGACGAGCGCCGGATCGCCGCGCATCAGCGTGATGCCGGCCGTGTGCATCGCGACGTCCGTGCCGGTCGCCATCGCGATGCCGACATCGGCCGCGGCGAGCGCGGGCGCATCGTTGATCCCGTCGCCGACCATCGCGACGATCCCGCCATGCGTGCGCTTCAGTTCGGCGACGACGCGCGCCTTGTCGTCGGGCAGCACCTGCGCATGCACTTCGCCGATGCCGAGCGACGCCGCGACGGCCGCCGCGCTGCCGCGGTTGTCGCCCGTCACGAGCACGCTCGCGACGCCGCGCGCCGACAGCGCCGCGATCGCGTCGCGCGCGCCCGGCTTTACGGTGTCGCCGAACGCGATCAGCGCGAGCAGCGCGCGCGGCGCATCGGTGCGCATCAGCCACGAGATCGTGTTGCCCGCGCGTTCGAGATCCGCCGCGCGAGCGTCGAGCGCCGGCGGCACTGCCAGGCCGAGTTCGTCGCGCCAGCGCGTGCTGCCGAGCGCGAGCAACTGTCCGCCGACGCGTGCTTCCACGCCGCGTCCGGCCACCGCGCGCGCATCGGCTGCAACGGCCGACGGCGCTGCAGCACCGCGCGCGGATACGTCCGCATCGTGCACGGCGACCACGGCGCGAGCGAGCGGATGGTCGCTCTGGCGCTGCACCGCCGCTGCGAGCGCGAGCGCTTCGTTGCGCGGCATGCCGACGGCTTCGAATGCCGTCACGGACGGCTTGCCTTCGGTCAGCGTGCCGGTCTTGTCGAACGCGATCACGGTAGCGCGCTGCGCGAGTTCGAGCGCCTGCGCGTCCTTGATCAGCACGCCGTGCCGGGCTGCGACACCCGTGCCGGCCATGATCGCGGCGGGCGTCGCGAGGCCGAGCGCGCACGGGCACGCGATGACGAGCACCGCAACCGCGTTGAGGATCGCGGTTTCCGTCCCGGCGCCGGCGATCAGCCAGCCGACCAGCGTCAGCAGCGCAATGCCGAGGATCGCCGGTACGAACACTTCGCTGACGCGATCGACGAGCCGCTGGATCGGCGCCTTCTCCGCCTGCGCGGATTCGACGAGGCGGATGATGCGCGCGAGCGTCGTCTCCGCGCCGATCGCGGTGGTTTCGACGACGAGCGCGCCTTCGCCGTTGATCGAGCCGGCCGTGACGGCGTCGCCGTCGTCCTTCGGCACGGGCAGGCTTTCGCCGGTGATCAGCGATTCGTCGATATGCGAGCGGCCCGTCACGATCCGGCCGTCGACCGGCACGCGTTCGCCGGGGCGGATACTGACGTTCGTGCCGACGCGCACCTGCGACAGCGGCACGTCGCGTTCGACACCGTGCTCGACGATGCGCGCACGGTCGGGACGCAGCGCGTTCAGTGCGCGGATCGCCTCGGTGGTCTGGCGCTTCGCGCGCGATTCGAGCCATTTGCCGAAGCGCACGAGCGTGACGATGACGGCCGACGCCTCGAAATAAAGGTGGCCGGGATGCGCGGGATCGCGCAGCAGCATCCACAGGCTCAGCCCGTACGCGGCCGACGTGCCGAGCGCGACGAGCAGGTCCATGTTGCCGGCGCGCGCCTTCACCGCATGCCAGGCCGCGCGGTAGAAGCGCGCGCCGAAGCCGAACTGCACGATCGACGCGAGCGCGAGCTGGAGCCAGCCGGGCAGCATCAGGTCGATGCCGAACGGCGCGACGAGCATCGGCGCGACGAGCGGCGCGCTCAGCACCGCCGACCAGATCACCAGGTTGCGTTCGCGGACCGCTTCGCGGCGCTTGCGGGTGTCGGGATCCTGCGCGGGGCTGGCCGATTGCGCGTCTGCGCCGGACGTTGCACCGGCTGACGGCGCGGCGGCGAGCGATGCGCGGTAGCCGGCCGTCGTGACCGCCGCGATCAGCGTGGCGGCGTCGAGTGCGCCGGTGCCGTGCACCGTCGCGCGCTCGGTTGCAAGGTTGACCGATGCGCGTGCGATGCCCGGCACGGCGGCCAGCGCCTTTTCGACGCGGCCGGCGCAAGATGCGCAGGTCATGCCGCCGATGTCGAGTTCGAGATCGGCGGAGGCGGCGGATTCTGCCGACCGGACGGCGATGGCGGCGGTGCCGGCGACCGGCGTCGCGCCATAGCCGGCCTGCTTCACGGCGTCCGCCAGTTGCGCGGCGGAAACGTCGGCCGCGGCATCGACCGTGGCGCGTTCGGTCGCCAGGTTGACCGACGCGCGTGTAACGCCCGGCACCTTCGCCAGTGCCTTCTCGACGCGCGACACGCACGACGCGCAGGTCATCCCGTCGATTTCGAGTTCGATTGTGGTCGCGGCCGCAGGAAGCGCTGCCGCCGAAACGGGCGGCGTTTCGTCGCGCAGCGCGCGCACCGCAGGCGCGGTCGCGACGGCTTCGACCGCCGCTTCACGTACCGCTTCACGCACGGCCGCGCGGTAGCCGGCCTCACCGACCGCGTCGACGAGCCGGCCGGGTTCGACCGATTCCTGCGCGATCACCGTCGCCGTATGCGCGTCGAGATCGACCGCCGCATCGACGACGCCCGGCACGGCGGCCAGCGCGCGCTGCACGCGGCCCGTGCAGCCGCCGCAATGCATGCCGTCGACGCTCAGTTCGATCGTTTGCAGCGCGGCGGAGGCAAGTGGTTCAGTCATGTCGGATTCCCCAAAAGCGCGGTTCGTGCCGCGAATGATCCCAGTATCAACATTCCCATGATGGGAAGGTCAAGCGCCGGCGACGATACAACGCGTCGTCTGGACGCGGTGCCGGATCGACCCGACACGCCGGAGCGCTGCCCGGCGACGGCGGAACTAGCGTTCCGCCCTCTATTCGGCATATTGGGGGATGCCCTTAGGCGCTATGATACCGGCCTGATACCAGCGCCCACCGTAGCGAGACGGTCATGCGGGCAAGCTGAGGTGCCTTGCGTTCGCCGTTCGCGAGTCGAACAAGGCGTTGACTGAAAAGAACGATATTCGGCCAGTAATCGATGATTGAAAACCTACGAGAATCCGTTTCTCCGCGGCGCGCGTGCGCGTCGCTGGTCATGGCGGCGTTGCTTGCGGGATGCGCGTCGCAACCCGATTCGATCCAGCGGAAAACCGGCTGGATGCGTGCGGAAGTCGCCGACTCCTATGTCTATGCGTATCCGCTCGTGCTGATGGACGTCGCGAAGGAAGCGGCGACGGGCGGCGACGGCGCGCAGCCGGGGCAGGCGCCGCTCAACACGCTGCGCCACGCGCAGGCGCTGCCGCCGGTCGGCGCGGTCAATCCGCCGCTGCCGGGCGTCGACACGCTCGACTCGACCGGCTGGCTCGACGTCGGCGCCGAACCCGTGATCGTCGCGCTGCCCGACACGCGCGGCCGCTACTGGGACGCGCGCGCGCTCGACATGTGGACGAACGTGCTGTGGTCGTCGTCGGGCGTGCCGGCACGCGGGGCCCGCGGCGGCGCACGATCGCAAACGATTGCCTTTGCCGCGAAGGACTGGCAGGGCACGCTGCCGAAGGGCGTGCAGCGCGTCGACGTGCCGTCGGGCAATGCGTGGCTCGAAGTGCGGCTGCAGACGAGCGGCGGGCGCGATCTCACGAACGTGAAGAAGTTGCAGCGTGCGATCCGCGTGGTGCCGCTGTCCGTTTACACAGGCGCCGCGCGCGGCGCGTCGGTTGCGGTCCATGCGGGCAGCGCGCCGTCCGAAGCGGTGGGCGGCGGCACGCCGGCCGAGCAGGTGGCCGCGCTCGACCCGAAGGCGTTCTTCGCGCGCTTCGCGCAGGCGCTGCAGGACAACCCGCCGCCGGCCGACGACGCGCACGCGCAGGAATTGCTCGGCGACATCGGCGTGTCGGCCGGCTACCCGGTGCTGTGGACGGGCGACCGCCTCGCGGCCGCGACGGCGGGTGTCGCCGAGGCGCGCGCGCGGCTCGCGACGCCGCCGTCGAACCTGCTGAACGCGAACGGCTGGAGCTGGATCGGCGACACGGCCGGCAAGTACGGCCAGGATTACGCGCTGCGCGCATACGCGGCCTACACGCAGTTCGGCACCGCGACGCGCGACGACGAAACGCTCGCGGTCGTGCGCGTCGACAGCGACGGCCATCCGCTGAACGGCGCGAACCGCTACGTGCTGCATTTCGCGCCGGGCGCGCTGCCGCCGGTGCGCGCGTTCTGGACGCTCACGCCCTACACGACGAACGGCGCATTGCCCGACGTCGGCGCGGCGCGCCGCTCGCTCGGCGATCGCGACCGGCTGCGCCGCAACCACGACGGCTCGATCGACATCGTCGTGTCGGCGTCGCCGGGCGGCGCGTATGCGGGCAACTGGCTGCCGGCGCCGCGCACCGATTTCGCGCTCGCGTTGCGCCTGTACGCGCCGAAGCCGCAGGCAAGCGACGGCTCGTGGATGCCGCCCGTCGTCGTCCGGAAATGAACGGTTGACCGCCGCCGTTGTCCGACCCGCGGGCGCGGCGGCGGCGCCCGACCTCCGTACCGCCACCTCCTGAGCCTATACTTTCGGGATAGCGTGCACGGCCGCCCGGCTTTCCGGTGCGGCCCAGCATCCATTCCCGAGATATTCAAGCATGGCAAGCGCAGACAAAGAAACCGTATCCTCGACTACCCTCCATGCCCTCGGCGGCGTTGCACGCTCGCGCCGGACCCGGCGTATCGGCATCGGCGTACTGATCTTCCTCGTTTTATTCGGACTGCTGGGGTTCTTCGCGGCGCCGCCGCTGATCCGCCATGTCGCCGAACAGCAGCTGAGCAAGCAGCTCGACCGGCCGGCCAGGATCCAGCGCATCGCGCTGAACCCGTACACGCTGAATCTCGAAGCCGACGGCATCCGCCTGGGCGAGCGCGGCGGCCAGGGCGACTTCATCGACATCGGCAAGCTCGTCGTGAGGCCGTCGTGGTCGTCGCTGTTCCGCGGCGCGCCGATCGTCAACGAAATCCGCGTCGATTCGCCGCGCTTTCACATCGTCCGCTACGACGCGCAGCGCTTCAACTTCACCGACCTGATCGAGAAGTTCTCGACGCCGTCCAAACCCGAAAGCAAGCCGACGCAGTTCTCGGTGTCGAACATCCAGGTGAACGACGGCCGGATCGACTTCGACGATCGCCTGCTGAACGAAAAGCACGTCGTCGACAACTGGACGCTCGGCATTCCGTATATCGCGACGCTGGCGTCGAAGACCGACATCTTCGTCGAGCCGAAGCTGCGCATGCGTTTCGACGGCAGCCCGATCGCGATCGACGGCAGGACCAAGCCGTTCGCGCAGTCGCGCGAGTCGGAGATCGCGCTGAAGTTCGACCGTCTCGACGTGCCGAAGCTGATCTCGTACGTGCCGGCGAAGCTGCCGGTGGCCGTGACGAGCGGCTTGCTGAGCAGCAACCTCGCGGTCAATTTCGTGATGAGCGGCGAGAAGCCCGCGCTGCGTGTATCGGGCACCGTCGACCTGAACGACGCGAAGGTGACGGACCATACGTCGGCGCCGCTGTTCGCCGCGCGCGGCGTGCACGTCGCGGCGGCCAGCCTCGAGCCGCTGCGCAATGCGATGCACTTCGACGAGATCCGGATCGACCGGCCGGTGGTCGACCTGTCGCGCGACAAGCAGGGCGTGCTGAACGTCGAGAAGCTCGCAGCGCAACCGGGCGCCGCACCGAAGGCCGAAGCCGGCAAGCCGGCGGCGTCCGGGGCCGCAGCCGCTTCTGGAATCGCCGCCGCGGCAGCCAGCGGCGCGAAGGCAGAAACCACCGCTGCCGCGAAGGAGGCGCCGCCGCTCGACCTGACGATCCGTCATTTCGCGATCGACGGCGGCACGGTCAACGTCGACGACCGCGTGCCGGCGCAGCCGACCGCGCTGTCGCTGACGAAGCTCGCCGCGACGCTCGACGGCTTCTCGCTGCAGGGCAAGACGCCCGCGAAGTACACGCTGTCGACGTCGCTGTCGCGCGGCGGCGACGTGACGGCCGAAGGCGCATTCGATCTCGCGGCGAAGCAGGCCGGCACGAAGCTGACGGTCGCCGCGCTCGCGCTGCCGGCGCTGCAGCCGTACCTCGGCGAGGCGACGCGCGCGCGCGTGCTCGACGGCACGCTCGGCGCGACCGTCAACGCACAGGCCGACTGGGGCAAGACGCCGCTCGCCGCGCAGGTCGCCGACAGCACGGTCAGCCTGAAATCGCTGAAGATCGCGACGCCCGACACGAAGGCGCCCGCGATCGTGCTGCCCGATGCGAGCGCGAAGATCACGAAGGTCGACGTCGCCGCGCGCACCGCGGAGATCGCGAGCGTCGACGCGAGCGGGCTCGCGCTCGACGTGAAGCGCCTGAAGGACGGCAAGATCGACCTCGCGGCGCTGGCCGAACCCGCGCAGGCATCGGTGCCGCAGCGCACGGTCGCGCGCAAGGCCGAGGCCGCCGCGCCGTCGTGGCATTACCGGATCGACGCGCTGAACGTGAAGGATTCGTCCGCGAACTTCACCGACCTGTCGACGCCGCGTCCGGTGAAGCTGGCGATCAAGCCGCTGGAACTGTCGGTGCAAAAATTCAGCGACGACATGACCAAGCCGCTGCCGGTGCAACTGAAGGCGACGCTGAACCGCAAGGGCTCGCTGAACGTCGCGGGCGACGTGACCGCGCAGCCGCTGAAGCTCGGCCTGAAGATCGACGGCAACCGCCTCGACGCGGCTGCGTTCGAGCCGTATTTCGGCAGCGTGCTGAACGCGACGATCGCGAGCGCGCTGCTCAACGCGCAGGGCAACCTGACGTTCGCGCAGGTGAAGGACACGCCGCGCGCCACCTATCGCGGCGACGTCGCGCTCGTCGACGTGCGGATGCTCGACAAGGCGACGTCCGACCCGTTCGCGGGCTGGCGCTCGCTCGCGCTGTCGAACCTGAAGGCGAACTACGACGAGAAGGGCACCGACGTCGACGCCGCGCGCGTGACGTTCTCGAACTTCTACGGCCGCGTGCTGCTCGATGCGCAGGGGCGCCTGAACCTGAAGGACGTCGTCGCGAAGGAGTCGGGCCCCGCGCAGTCGCTCACGCGCGACGCAAGCAAGGGCGAGCCGGTGCCGCTGTCGCCGCAGGCCGCGTCGGCGCCGGCCGTGGCCCAGGCTGCATCGGCCGCGTCCGCGCCGGCGGTCGTGAAGGCCGCGCAGCCGCCGCAGCACCCGGTGCGGATGCACTTCGGTCAGCTCGTGCTGCAGGACGGCCGCGTCACGTACACCGACAACTTCATCAAGCCGAACTACACGGCGAACCTGGTCGCGATCAAGGGGACGGTCGGTGCGTTCGGCACGGATTCGACGACGTCCGCGCCGGTCGATGTCGCCGCGAACCTCGCGGGCAACGGGCCGATCTCGATCAAGGGCTCGGTAAACCCGCTGATCGAGAAACCCGCGCTCGACCTCACGGCGACCGCGCACGACATCGAGCTGACCAACCTGACGCCGTATTCGGCGAAGTACGCCGGCTATCCGATCACGAAGGGCAAGCTCAACGTCGACCTGCACTACCAGCTCGCGAACGACCAGTTGACGGCGAACAACCACATCTTCATCGACCAGCTCACGTTCGGCGACCACGTCGAAAACGACACGGCGACGAAGCTGCCGGTGAAGCTCGCGATCTCGCTGCTGAAGAACACGCGCGGCCAGATCGACGTGAACCTGCCGGTGTCGGGTTCGCTGTCGAATCCGGAGTTCAGCATCGGCGGGCTGATCTGGCATGCGGTGCTGAACCTGATCGCGAAGGCCGTCACGTCGCCGTTCACGCTGCTCGCGAATGCGTTCGGCGGCGGCGGCGAGGATCTCGGCTACGTCGAGTTCGCGCCGGGTACGTACGCGCTGACCGATGCGCAGCAGCAGAAGCTCGACACCGTCGTGAAGATGCTGACCGAGAAGCCGTCGATCCGCCTCGACCTGATCGGCCGCGTCGATCCGGCGAAGGACACGCCGGGGTTGCGCGACGCGTACGTCGACCGGCTGGTGCGCCAGCAGAAGCTGAGGGACGTGGTCGGCCAGGGCGAGAGCATCGATCCGATGTCGGTGAAGGTCGAGCAGGCCGAATATTCCAAGTACCTGACGCGCGCGTACAAGGCCGCCGACTTCAAGAAGCCGCGCAACCTGGTCGGCTTGCAGAAGACGCTGCCCGATGCGGACATGAAGCAGGCGCTGGCCGATCACGCACCGGCCGACGACAACGCGCTGCGTGCGCTCGCGCAGCAGCGCGCGCAGGCCGTGCGCCAGTACCTCGAAGGAAAGATCGATTCGAGCCGCGTGTTCGTCGTTGCACCGAAGCTCGATGCGAAGGGCATCGAGGACAAGGGCGCGACGACCCGCGTCGACTTCGGGCTCCAGTAAGCCGTCGCTTCATCCGCTGCCGCCGCGCCCGCACCAGCCGGGCGCGGCGGCTTTTTTTCAGCGCGCGACGATTGCCGGTTCGCGCTTGTCCAGTTCCTTCCTCGCGGCCAGCGGCAGACGCGCGTCGTCCCACTGCGTCAGCCATTCGACTTCCTTCGCAGTGAATACCTGTCCGTAGTTGCGCAGCGCGTACTGCAGCGCGTCGACGACGTGATGGCGGATGATTTCGGGGGTGCGTGCATCGTCCAGCACGAACCGGAGAGCTTCCAGGGTCGACATAGTCGTGCTCCGGGTCAGGGAAAACCCTTTATCACACGCCAATAGTCGCGGGCCAAGCCGAAAAAAAATCCGGCAGCGCACGCCGACGCACGGAACGGACCGCATTGCGACCGCGTCATGTCACTTGCGTTTGGTTACGTTTGACAGAGAACAGAAAGCCCCGCTTCATCCGACCGCCGCACGATCCGGCGATATTTTGCGCGCCTGATGGCAAGTCACGCAGTTCAACATCAATCGATGAGGTGGGGTGATGATTTCGTTCTTCGGTAAGCAGCGGAAGATGGCCGCGATGGTGGCGGGCGCGCTGGCGCTCGCAAGCATGGGCGCGTACGCGGCGCAGCAGGACGGCAACAGTCAGGGCGAGAACGGCGGCCATGCGCGCCGCGTCGTGAAGCACGTGCTGCTGATCAGCGTCGACGGCCTGCACGAGCAGGATCTCGCGCGCTGCATCGGCGCGAACACGTGCCCGAACATCGCGGTGCTCGCCAAGAGCGGCGTGACGTACGCGAATGCGTACACGCCTGGCCTGTCTGATTCGTTCCCGGGCCTCGCGGCGCTCGTGACGGGCGGCTCGCCGAAGACGGCCGGCCTGTTCTACGACGTGTCGTACGACCGCAACCTGTATGCGCCGAGCGACACGACGTGCTCGGGCAAGCAGGGCTGGAACGTCGTGTTCGACGAAACGACCGGCATCGACGCGATCAACGGCGGCAAGCTCGTGCACCTCGACGGCGGCGGCGCGTTCAACCCGCAAGCGATCCCGCATGCGCGCGTGGGCGGCCAGTGCGTGCCGGTCTATCCGCACAACTACCTGAAGACCAACACGGTGTTCGAGGCCGTGAAGGCCGGCGTGCCGAATGCGCACACCGCGTGGGCCGACAAGCATGCGTGGGGCTACGACTGGCTGAACGGCCCGTCGGGCACCGGCGTCGACGATCTGATGCGCACCGAGATCAACTCGATCGACCCGGCGACGAACACCGAGTACACGGACGTCTACTCGCACACCGCGCGCTTCGACAACCTGCACGTGCAGGCGCTGATCAACCAGATCGAAGGCCGCGATTCGACGGGCACGAAGAGCGCGCCGGTGCCGACGCTGTTCGGCGCCGACTTCCAGACGCTCAGCGTCGCGCAGAAGTCGCCGGTCGCGAAGGGCGGCGGGTATCTCGACGCGGACTTCACGCCGAACGGTCAGGTCGCGAATGCGATCACGTATGTCGACAACTCGATCGGCCATGTCGTCGCGGCGCTGAAGCAGGCCGACCTGTACACGTCGACGGCCGTGATCGTGACGGCGAAGCATGGCCAGTCGCCGACCGACCACACGAAGCTCGTGAAGAACGGCGATACGCTGACGAAGCTGCTCGAAGCGAACAACTACCTCGACCCGAACGGCAACTTCGGCCAGAACAACACGTCGACGGGCAACCTGAACGACGGGTCGGGCCTGGTCGGCACGGGCTTCGTGCAGACCGACGACGTCGGCCTGATCTGGCTGCGCGACCGCAGCCAGCGCACGGCCGTCGTGCAGACGCTGAAGGCGAACCTGGGCTGCAACGCGCCGGGGATCTGCGCGGACGGCTCGCAGGCGTACATCCTGTACGGCGCGGCGCTCGCCGACCGCTTCGGCGATCCGGCCGACGGCCGCACGCCGGACATCATCGTCCAGCCGAATCCGGGCGTGATCTACACGTCGAGCACGAAGAAGGACGAGGAGCACGGCGGCAACGCGCCGGACGACAGCCACCTCGGCCTGCTCGTGTCGTATCCGGGCATCCATCGCGCGCGTACCGTGAACGATCTCGTCGGCACGAAGCAGGTCGCGCCGACGATCCTCGAGCTGCTCGGCGCCGATCCGCGCCTGCTGCATGCGGTCGTGGCCGAGAACACGCGCGTGCTGCCGGGGCTCGGTATCGGGCGTTGAGCGGGGCGGGCGGCGCGGCACTGCGGTGCCGCCCGAGCCTGTCCGGCCATGCCGCCCGGGCTTGCCCGGCTCCAGTCTCCCGAGCCTGTCCGGCCATGCCGCCCGGGCTTGCCCGGCTCCAGCCGCCCGAGCCTGTCCGGCCATGCCGCCCGGGCTTGCCCGGCTCCAGCCACCCGAGCCTGTCCGGCCATGCCGCCCGGGCTTGCCCGGCTCCAGCCGCCCGAGCCTGTCCGGCCATGCCGGACAGGCTCATCCGCTCGCGCATTCGTCGAGCATCCATTCCCTGAAGCGCCGCAACGCAGCGCTCGTCTCCAGGCGCTCCGGCGCGTAGCACAGGTAGTGCCCTTGCGCGTCGACGTCGACGGGGGCGTCGAACGGTTCGACGAGCACGCCGGTCGCGAGCGTGTCGACGATCAGGAAACGCGGCACGAGCGCGAGCCCGAGCCCGGCCTGCGCGGCCTGGATCAGCACCGAATACTGTTCGAAGCGCGGCCCCGACAGCGCGTTCATGTGTGCCGCGCGATGGCGTTCCGCCCACATGGACCATGCGATCTCCGCCTGCTCGTGCACGAGCCGCGGCGCGGATGCCGCGTCGGCCGGCGTGCGCAGCGCATGCCGCGCCGCGAATTCACGGGAACAGACCGGCACGAACGTACGGCCGTCCAGGTAATCGCAGCGCACGCCTTCCCAAGCGCCGTCGCCATAGCGGATCGCCGCGTCGAGTCCGAACGGAAACACGTCGCCGTGAGCCAGATGGCGGCGAAAACTCAGCGTGACGCCCGGCGCGCAGGCCAGAAAGCGCGCGAGCCGCGGCACCAGCCACTTCGTCGTGAAGGTCGGCACGCTCGCGATCGTCAGCAGATCACTGTTCTCGCGCGCGCTCAGCAATTCGATCGACGCGTTGCCGATCTCGCGCAGCGGGCCGATCACGCGCGCGTGATAGACCTGTCCGGCCCGCGTGAGCGCGAGATTGCGCCCCTCGCGCACGAACAATCTGACGCCGAACAGCGCCTCGAGATTCGCGATCTGCCGGCTGACCGCGCTCGGCGTCAGGCCGAGTTCGCGGGCCGCATACGAGAAGTTCAGGTACTTCACGGAACTCGCGAACGCGTGCAGCTCCGCGATATTGGGAAACAGGTGCTTCACGGCGAACTATTCCTTGCGCGCACAGATCGATGCGGGCGTTGTACGTTTTTTTCATGACGATGCCATGTCGGATCCGCACACTGCGTCCGTCACGACAATGCATGCCGGCCCTGTCCGGCGGGCGTTGCGTGACCCATTCCGTATCCGTCAGCGAGTTTCGCCATGCATCCGCCATCCGCTCCGGCCCTTGCCGAAGCTATTCCGATTCGTCGTAACAAACGGCCGCGCGCGTTGGCGGGACGCCTGCTGCTGCAGGCATTCGTCGCGGCCTTCGCGCTGTACCTCGCGTTGCCGATCGCGCTGCTGCTGATCGGCTCGGTCGGCCAGTCGTGGACGAACACGCTGCTGCCGTCCGGCATCACGTCGCACTGGTTCGCCGATCTGGCCTCGAATCGCAGCTTTACCCGCGCATTCGGCGTGAGCCTCGTCGTCGCGCTCGCCTGTTGTGCGATCAATGCCGTGCTGGCGCTGCCGCTCGCGTATGCGCTGCATCACCGCGCACTGGCCGGCCGCGGCTTCGCGGCGCGCGTCGTGATGCTGATGCCGATCGCGGTGCCGGCGCTGACGCTCGGGTTCGGCTACATCGCGATCTTCAGCGGCGATGCGCTGCCGTGGCTCGGCACGCTGCCGCTGATGATCGCCGCGCACGCGGTGCTGACGCTGCCGTATCTGCTGCAGACACTGCTGAGCGACCTGCGCCACCTGGGCCTCGCCCATCTCGAGGCGTGTGCGGCAACGCTCGGCGCGACGCCGCTGCGGCAGTTCTTCACGATCGTGGTGCCGAACCTGCGGCATAGCCTGTTTTCAGGCCTCGTGATGGTCGCCGCGCTGTCGATCGGCGAATTCCAGATCTCGAACCTGATCGCGGGCTTCCGCTATCGCAACTATCCGATCGTGCTGCTGCAAGCGTTCTACGGCGCGTCGGGGATGGCCTGTGCGGCGACCGTCGTGCTGCTCGTCCTCGCCGTGCTCGCGACGCTCGCATCCGTCTTCACCGTGCAACGCCTGAAGTGAAACCGTCATGAGTCTCGATTTCGAAAACGTCAGCTTTCAGTATCCGGGCGCCCGTCACGGCGTCGACGCGGTCACGCTGTCCGCGGCCCAGGGCGAACTGCTCGCCGTGATGGGCCGCAGCGGCTCCGGCAAATCGACACTGCTGCGCCTCGCCGCCGGGCTGCTCGACGGCTACCGCGGCCGCATCGCGATCGTCGGCCGCGACATGGCCGGCGTGCCGGTGTGGCAGCGCGAGATCGGGATGGTGTTCCAGCACTACGCGCTGTTTCCGAACCTGTCGGTCGTCGACAACGTCGGCTATGGCCTGAAGATGCGCGGCATGACGGCGGCACTGCGCCGCCGCCGCGCGCTCGAGATGCTCGAACGCGTCGGCCTCGCGGCGCAGGCCGACCGCAGTACGGCGCTGTTGTCCGGTGGCCAGCAGCAGCGCGTCGCGCTGGCCCGCGCGCTCGTGATCGAACCGAAGCTGCTGCTGCTCGACGAGCCGCTCGCGGCGCTCGATGCCGGCATTCGCCACCAGCTGCGCGACGAGATCCGCGCGCTGCAGCGCGCGTGCGGCGCGACGACGCTGCTCGTCACGCACGACCAGGACGAGGCGCTCAGCATGGCCGATCGCGTGGCGATCGTCGACAGCGGGCGCGTGCTGCAGGCCGGCACCCCGCGCGACCTGTACGAGCGTCCGGCGACCGCGCAGGTTGCCCGCTTCGTCGGCCATTCGACGCTGCTGCGCGGCCGCGTGCTCGCGCACGGCGCGGTTGACGTGCGGTTCACCACGCTGTGCGCGGATACGGGCGCGCACCGGCCGGGCGACCCGGTCGACGTGCTGGTCCGGCCGGAACACCTGCAGCCCGATCCGCCAGAACACGTCGCGAACCGCATCGACGGCCGGGTCGGCGAGGTGCGCTATTTCGGCGCGACGCAGCGCTTCGACTTCGTGCCGGCCGGCGCGACCGACGCGCTGCTCGGCGAAGGGCGCGAGCTGCCCGCGCGCTGCGTGTCGATCGAGCCGCGCCACCTGCTCGTGCTGCCCGCCGCGTAAGTGCGGGCGACCCAATTCATTCAACGGAGAATCACGATGTCTGCACGCCGCCACTTCCTTCTTGCGACGCGCCGCCGCCTGTTGGCGCTCTGCGCGTTCGCGACCCTCGCGCCGGCGCTGGCCCATGCCGCGCCGCTGTATCCCGGCGAGGATGCGCTGTACGAGAAGGCCGCCGACGAAGGGCTCGTCGTGTCGTTCGACACGGGCCCGGAATGGGCGAACTGGAAATCGCTGTTCGCCGAATTCCGCAAGCGCTACCCGAAGGTCGAGATCACGTACAACGACATCGGCTCGGCGGCCACGGTCGTCGCGCTCGACAAGTCGCGACGTCGCCCGCAGGCCGACACCGCGTACTACTTCGCGGCGTCGGCGCTCGATGCGACGGCCAAGGACGTCGTCGCGCCGTTCAAGCCGGTCAATTTCGACAAGCTGCCGCCGGTGTTCCGCGCGGCCGACGGCCGCTGGTTCGCCGTGCATTCGCTGAACATCGCGCTGCTCGTCAACCGGAAGCTCGTGAAGAACGTGCCGCAGCGCTGGTCCGACCTGCTGAAGCCCGAATATCGCAATGCGGTCGTCTATCTCGACCCGCGCTCGACCGGGCAGGGGCAGGTCGCCGTGTTCGCCGCCGCCTATGCGAACGGCGGCAGCGTCGACAACCCGAAGCCGGGCGCGGAGTTCTTCGGCAAGCTGAAGCAGGCGGGCAACGTGCTGCGCGTCGAGGGGACGACGCCGTACGCGAAGTTCGTCAAGGGCGAGATTCCGATCCTGATCGGCTACGAGAACGACGGGCTCAAGGCCAAGTACACGGACGGCATGGGCGACGCGGCCGACGTCGTGATTCCGCAGGACGGCAGCGTATCGGCGCCGTACGCGATGAGTCTCGTGAAGAACGGCCCGAACCCGGCCGCCGCGCAGTTGTGGCTCAACCTCGTGATGAGCGATGTCGGCCAGGCGCTGTTCGCGCAGGGCTACGTGCGCCCGGCCGTACCCGGCACGCCGGTCGCGCAGGAGGTTGCCGCGAAGCTGCCGAATGCGCCGCAGGTGCGTCCGCTCGACGTCGCGAAGGCCGCGACGCGCAAGGCCGAGGTCGACCAGCTCTGGTCGCAGGCCACGCTCGGCAAGTAAGGGGAACGGGATGCGGGTCTCGTCCATGCAGCGCGGCGTCCTGCGCCGCTACGGCGCGGTGCCGGCGGCCGGGCTGTTCGCGGTGTGCTTCGCGCTGCCGCTCGCCGCGCTCGTCGGCGCCGCGTTCGACGGCGGCGGTCGTGCGTTCTCCGCGGTATTCGGCGATCCGCTCGTCGCCGACGCAATCGTGCGTTCGCTGGCGCTCGCGATCGGCGCCGGCACGCTGTCCGTCGCGGTCGGCGTGCCGGTCGCGTTCGTGCTGGCCGGGCAGTCGCCGGCGCGCCGCCGCTGGTCGCTCGCGCTGCTCGGCGTGCCGCTTGCGTTCTCCGGCCTCGTGATCGCGTACGGCTTCATCCTCGTGTTCGGCCGCGCCGGTTTCGTGACGACGCTGCTGGCGTCGCTCGGCGCGGACCCGACCGTGGTCGGCGGCGCGATCTACACGATGCCGGGGCTCGCTTTCGCGTACGCGTACTACCTGATCCCGCGCGTCGCGCTGATCCTCTACCCGGCGCTCGCGAATCTCGACAGGCGGCCGCTCGAGGCGGCGCTGACGCTCGGCGCACGGCCGTGGCGCGCGTGGTTCGACGTCGCGTGGCGCGAGCTGTGGCCGTCGATCGCGTCGGCGTGGTGCCTCGTCAGCGCGATCGCGCTCGGCACGTACGGCACGGCGCTCGCGCTGGCCGGCACGCAGATCAACATCCTGCCGCTGCTGATGTACCTGAAGCTGTCCGACGGACAGACCGATTTCTCGCAGGCCGCCGTACTGTCGATCGTGCTGACGGCACTCTGCACTTGTGTTCTTGCATTGGGGGAAGGACTTGCACGGCAACGACGTCATTGAATGGTCGAACCAGGCGCGCGATGCGCTGCAGCAACTCGCGCAACGGCAGCGCGGCGCCGACCGGCACCGGATGCCGGTCGGCGTGATCGGCCCGC
Organism: Burkholderia sp. DN3021; assembly: GCF_049805555.1. Lineage (NCBI taxonomy): Bacteria > Pseudomonadati > Pseudomonadota > Betaproteobacteria > Burkholderiales > Burkholderiaceae > Burkholderia > Burkholderia sp. DN3021. The sequence continues at coordinate 78,421 of NZ_JBNCAB010000011.1, forward strand.
GCGATGCGACGGACGCCCAGCTCGCCATCGCGGAGCGAATCGCGCACGGGCTCGCGGCGGCGGGCGTCGCGATCGTCGGCGGCGGCAAGCAGGGCGTGATGGAGGCCGCCGCGCGCGGCGCGCATGCGGCGGGCGGCTGTGCGATCGGGCTGCTGCCCGAGGACGACGCGCAGCACGCGAATCCGTATCTGAGCGTCGCGCTGCCCACCGGGCTCGGCATCACGCGCAACGCGCTGATCGCTCGCGCGTCGCTGTGCCTGATCGCGGTCGGCGGCGGCCTTGGCACGCTGTCCGAAATCGCGCTGGGGCTGCAATGGGGCAAGCCGGTGTTCACGATTTGCGACGCGCCGCAGGTGGCGGGCGTCGAGAACTTCGACGAAACGGACCTGCTCGTCGCGCGGGTCGCGCAGTGGCTGTCCGGTTCGGCGTAGATCGGCATTCCGGATAACCGGATGCATCGTTTCAGGTGGTATCGATTGAATAAACAGGAATCCTCTACATGAAGAAGATCACTTTTGCGCTTTGCGTTGCCGGCGGCCTCTGCACGGCGGCGCATGCGCAAGGCACCGTCACGCTCTACGGGATCGTCGACGCGGGTTTGGGGTACACGAGCAACCAGCGCGTCGCGACGAGCAAGGGGTCGCTCGGTTCGCCGGTCGCGTATCGCGGCGCGTCGAGCTACAGCTTCGCGAGCGGTACGTGGTCCGGCAGCCGCTGGGGGCTGAAGGGCAAGGAAGATCTCGGCGACGGGCTCGCGGCCGTCTTCCAGCTCGAGAGCGGCTTCAACATCGGCACCGGGCAGCTCGGCCAGGGCGGGCGGATGTTCGGCCGCCAGGCGTGGATGGGGCTGTCGAGCACGCGCTACGGTACGCTGACGATGGGCCGCCAGTACGATCCGATCGTCGATTTCGTCGGCTCGATCGGGCCCGGCTCGTTCCTGACCGGCATGGGTGCGCATCCGGGCGATCTCGACAACATCGACAACCAGTCGCGCGAGAACAATTCGATCAAGTACGTGAGCCCGTCGTTCGGCGGCTTCACGTTCGGCGGCCTGTACGGCTTCGGCAACCAGGCAGGCAGCGCGAAGAACCAGAACACGTGGAGCGTCGGCGGCCAGTACGTGAACGGGCCGTTCGCGCTCGGCGCGGCCTACCTGTATGCGACCAACGCATTCGGCGCGAACGGCGGCGCATGGACCGGCTCGTACGACGGCACGTTCGCGTCGTCGATCAACGAGGGTTTTGCGTCGTCGAAGAGCATGCAGATCGTCGCGGCCGCGTCGACCTACCAGATCGGCGCGGTGACGCTGGGCCTGTCGTACAGCAACACGCAGTACCGGGCAGGCGCGTTCTCGACGTTCCGGGGCAACGCGACCTACAACTCGGTCGGCGGTACGGCGTCGTGGCAGGTGTCGCCGGCGCTGCGCGTCGCGGCCGGCTACGACTTCACGCGCGGCAGCTCGGTCGGCGGTGAAGCCGCGCCGAAGTATCACCAGTTGAACCTGGCGTCGTACTACTACCTGTCGAAGCGGACCGCGCTCTACGGTCTCGTCGGCTACCAGAAGGCGAGCGGCAAGACGCTCGACCCGTACGGCAACGTCGTCGCCGCGACGGCGTCAGTCGGCGACGTCGGCAACGGCATCTCGTCCGCCGGCAACACGCAGACGCTCGTGCGGATCGGCATGCGGCATACGTTCTGACGCGGCTCCGTTCGTCTCCGGCGAGCCCTTGCGGCCCTTGCGCGATGCGAGGGCCGTTTTTTTGCGGCTGGCGTGCCGGTCGGGCGAAAGGGGGGGGCGATGCGGACGCTCCGACGTGGAGCCACGGCTTACTTGCGGGCTGCGCGCGGTCAGCGTACGCCGGCTTGAAATGGGGCGCGCAACGCGCCATATTGGCCGCGTACGCTGTTCTTCAACGATGCGGAAAAGGAAAATTCGATGCGTCTGCTGCTTGCTCTCTTGCTGCCGTGGTTCCAGTTTTTCACGATCGGCCGCCCGATCGCCGGCGTGATCTGCCTGATCCTGCAACTCACGATCATCGGCTGGCTGCCGGCCGCGATCTGGTCGGTGTATGCGCTGAGCCAGTACAAGACCGATCGCAAGATCGAAGCGGCGCTGCGCGAGCGGCGGTAGGTCGTCGTTGCGATTCCGGGCGTTTCTCCTCGCCAGGTGCAACGCCAAGGGTTCCTGTTTCGGTAGATATCTACATAATTTGCACGCAGCCGCGTGCACAATTTGTATAGATTTCTGCTGAGATGGCCGTGTTCGACGGACGGGAGGCGACACGATGGACAAACGCTATAACGCGATGTCGCTTCCCGAACAGCTTGCGCGGCGGCGGCAAGCGATCGACGACGTTCTCGCGCATCCCGAGTGGTCGCTGCGCGAATCGGTGCGTCATCTGAAGCAGACGATGCGGCTGACGAGCGCCGAGATGGCGAAGCTCGCCGGCGTGTCGACGAAGACGATCCAGGATATCGAGCAGGGCCGCAGCGACGGGACGGTTCAGACGATGAACCGCAGATTCGGCATGCTGGGATTGAAGCTCGGCGTCGTGCGGCGGGCGCCGCAATAACGCACGCGGAGGAAGAGGCAGCGCGGCGCGCATCCATCGGGCGATCGCTGCGCGCCGCGCCCGGGCCGCGCGCGTGGCGCGATCGCCCGGCCGGCGCTCCGGCTTCACTTCACCGCAAACAGCGTCAGGTTCATGAAGATCTTGAACGCATAGCCGAGCGTGACGGCGCCGGCCACGCCGCCCGCCCACAGCACGACGAACCACATCCAGCCGCGCATCCGCGGCCGGGGCGCCTCGGGCGGGCGATCGGCGGAATCAGTGGTGGTAGTAATGCTGGTCTTCATGGCGCACCTTCCCTCGGAATACCCAGTAACCCATCGTCGTGTAGGCGATGATGATCGGCAGGATAACCGCTGCGCCGACCAGCGTGAAGGTCTGGCTCGAACGCGGCGCGGCCGCTTCCCAGATCGTCATCGTCTGCGGAATCGCATACGGGAACAGCGTGACGAGCAGGCCGACATAGCCGAGCAGCACGAGCGCCAGCGCGAGCACGAACGGCGTCATGTCGTGCCGGTCGCGCACCGCGCGACGCATCCACACCGCGCACCCGGCGACCAGGAACGGCACCGGCAGCAGGCGCCAGAACAGCCCCGAATCGAACCAGCGCTGCGCGATGGCCGGATCCTGCAGCGGCGTCCACAGGCTGATGACGGCGATGAAGCCGAGCAGCACGACGGTCAGCGGCCACACGACGCGATGCAGCCGGCGCTGCAGGTCGCCTTCCGTCTTCGCGACGAGCCAGCAGCAGCCGAGCAGCGCATAGGTCACGATCAGGCCGAGGCCCGTCAGCAGGCTGAACGGGGTGAGCCAGTCGAACGCGTCGCCCGCGAACACGCCGTCCTTCACGTTGATGCCCTGCAGGAACGCGCCGAGCGCGATCCCCTGGAAGAACGTCGCGCCGGCCGAGCCGCCGATGAACGCGAGATCCCACAGCTGCTTCGTGCGCCGCGCCTTCGCGCGGATCTCGAACGACACGCCGCGGAAGATCAGGCAGACCAGCATGAAGATCAGCGGCAGGTACAGCGCCGACAGCACGGTCGAATAGACGATCGGGAACACCGCGAACAGCCCGGCGCCGCCGAGCACGAGCCACGTCTCGTTGCCGTCCCACACGGGCGCGACCGTGTTCATCATCAGGTCGCGTTCCTTCTCGTCCGGGAAGAACGGGAAGACGATGCCGATGCCGAGGTCGAAGCCGTCGAGCACGACGTACATGAAGAGCCCCAATGCGATGATCGCGGCCCAGATTACGGTGACGTCCATAGGTTTTCTCGTTTGCGGATGGGGTGGGCTCAGACGGTCTCGATCAGCTCGTCGACGGCCGACATCGGGCGGCGCGCGGTGTGATCGGGGCGCGTGTCGGGCGTGTCGTCGTGCTTCGCGTCGGGCAGCGCGGGGCCGGCCTTCATCAGCTTCAGCATGTAGTACACGCCGGTGCCGAACACGAGGAAGTACACGATCACGAACGTCATCATCGACAGGCTGACCTGCTGCACCGACAGCGGCGACACGGCCTGCGCGGTGCGCATCACGCCATACACGACCCACGGCTGGCGGCCCGCTTCGGTCGTCACCCAGCCCGCGAGCAGCGACACGAAGCCGGTCGGGCCCATCACGAGCGCGAAGCGCTGGAACCACTTCGATTCATACAGGCGGCCGCAGCGGCGCAGCAGCCACGCGAGCGCGGCGAGGCCGATCATCGCGAAGCCGAGGCCCACCATGATCCGGAAGCTCCAGAACACGACGGTCGAGTTCGGGCGGTCCTCGGGCGGGAAGTCCTTCAGCCCGCGGATTTCGCCGTCCCAGCTGTGCGTGAGGATCAGGCTGCCGAGGTGCGGCACCTTCACCGCGTAGCGGGTCGTTTCCGCCTGCATGTCCGGAATGCCGAACAGGTTGAGCGGCGTGCCGCCCTTCTCGGTTTCCCACAGCCCTTCGATCGCGGCGATCTTCGCGGGCTGGTGCTTCAGCGTGTTGATGCCGTGCTGGTCGCCGATCACGGCCTGCAGCGGCGCGAGCACGAGCAGCAGCCACAGCGCCATCGAGAACATCTTCTTCACGCCCTTGTCGCGGCGGCCCTTCAGCAGGTGCCACGCGCCCGTCGCGGCCACGACCAGCGCGGCGACGATGAACGCCGCGATCGCCATATGGAACAGGCGGTACGGGAACGACGGGTTGAAGATGATCGCGAACCAGTCGGTCGGCACGACGCGGCCGTCGACGATCTCGAAGCCCTGCGGCGTCTGCATCCAGCTGTTCGACGCGAGGATCCAGAACGTCGAGATCAGCGTGCCGACCGCGACCATCAGCGTCGCGCCGAAGTGCGCGCGCGGGCTCACGCGGTTCCAGCCGAACAGCATGATGCCGAGGAAGCCGGCCTCGAGGAAGAACGCGGTCATCACTTCGTACATCAGCAGCGGCCCGGTGACGGCGCCGGCGAAGCTCGAGAAGCCCGACCAGTTGGTGCCGAACTGGTAGCTCATCACGACGCCGGAGACGACGCCCATCCCGAACGCGACCGCGAAGATCTTCGACCAGAACAGACAGAGGGTCTTGTAGTACTGCTTGCCGGTCTTGAGCCAGCGATATTCGAGCACGGCGATGAAGCTGGCGAGGCCGATGCTCAGCGCCGGAAAGACGATGTGAAAGGAGACGGTGAACGCGAATTGCAGGCGGGCCAGATCGAGGGCCGAAAGTGCGGTGTCCATACCAGATGACCGAAGCTGACGATACCCGCCGGCGGGTGCCGGCGGACCCCGGCCGACAGGCGGCGGGGTTGGCTGGAGTATGGGCCGCGATGTTGCACCGCGAAATGCGCCAACTCGTCGCAGATGTCCAGCCCGCCGCGCGCGATTTCGGGATAAATCGTTGATTCGTATCAAGAAGGCCGCTCGCGGCGCGTGCGGCCGCGGCGTGGCGGTCTGACGCACGTGCGGCAATATGGCGCGTCGCGTCATCGGAACGATTCGATCCGCACGCCCGCACCGTGCGGAACCTCTGGCGTGCCGCCGTGCGCGGCCGATCCGTTTCGACGCGTCAGCCCGTAATGCGGGCGACCGCGCGGGATGGGCGCGGCAGGTGGGGGCGGCAGCGCGGCCGTCGGCACGCGCTGCGTGAATTGCGTACACTCTGAGTCTCGTTTCGGCAGGGCCGGGCGCATCGGTTCCGGTCCGCGTTCACTCAGGGCACGAAGATGATCGATTTACGCAGCGATACCGTGACACGTCCGAGCCAGGCGATGCTGGCCGCGATGACTGCCGCCGAAGTCGGCGACGACGTATGGGGCGACGACCCGACCGTGCTGCGCCTGCAGGCGGTTTCGGCCGAGCGGGCCGGCAAGGAAGCCGGCCTGTTCTTCCCGAGCGGCACGCAGAGCAACCTGGCCGCGCTGATGTCCCATTGCGAGCGCGGCGACGAGTACATCGTCGGCCAGCTCGCGCACACCTACAAGTACGAAGGCGGCGGTGCGGCCGTGCTGGGCAGCATCCAGCCGCAGCCGATCGAGAACGCGCCGGACGGCACGCTGCCGCTCGCGAAGATCGCCGCGGCGATCAAGCCGATCGACAATCACTTTGCCCGCACGCGCCTGCTCGCGCTCGAGAACACGATCGGCGGCCAGGTCTTGCCGGAAGGCTATGTGCAGGAAGCCGTCGCGTTCGCGCGCAGCCGCGGGCTGTCCGCGCACCTCGACGGCGCGCGCGTATGCAACGCGGCCGTCGCGTCGGGCCGCCCGATCGCGGAGCTGTGCGCGCCGTTCGATACCGTATCGATCTGCTTCTCGAAAGGGCTCGGCGCACCGGTCGGCTCGGTGCTGGTCGGCAGCCGTGCGCTGATCGAGCGCGCGCAGCGCTGGCGCAAGGTGCTCGGCGGCGGGATGCGGCAGTCGGGCATTCTCGCGGCGGCGTGCCTGTATGCGCTCGACCATAACGTCGAGCGGCTCGCGGACGATCACGCGAACGCCGCGCATCTTGCGGCAGGCCTCGCGCGGATCGAATCCGTGAAGGTGCTGTCGCATGCGACGAACATGGTGTTCGCGCAATTCCCGGAAGCCGATTGCGCGCCGCTCGAGGCGTGGCTCAAGGAGCGGGGGATCCTCACGCAGATGCTGTACGCGTCGCGCTTCGTCACCCACTGCGACGTGTCGCGCGCGGACATCGATACGTTCGTCGACGCGGTCGGCGCGTATTTCTCGCAGCGGCGCGCGTAACTGCCGCGAGCCGGGCCGTCACCGGCTCATGTCATTTCGGCAGCGGCGCGAGCAACCGGCGCGCCGCTTCGACCACCCGCGCGGACAGCGACGCCATCGTCGGCGACTGCACGGTCCACGCGTGCCAATACAGCGTGACGTCGGTCGGGTGCGCGGGCGCGAGATCGACGAGCCCCTGCGCGTCGAGCGGCGCGGCGCCGATCAGCGGCTCCGGCACCATCGCGTAGCCGAGTCCGTGCCGCACCGCCGCGAAGTGCGAATGGGTGCCCGGCACGTAATGGCACGGGTACGCGCCTTCCGGCAATCCGAACTTCTCCTTCAAAAACGACGACTGCAGCGTGTCGCGCCGCGAATACGCGACGACGGGCGCGTTGCGTGCGCTCGTGCGGTTCAGTCCGCGTGGAAACCAGCGCGCCGCGAACGCGGCGGCCGCGAGCAGGCGGTAGCGCATCGTACCGAGCGGCGTCGCGACGCAGCCGCGCATCGGCTTCGGCTCGGTCGTCACGCAGCCGACCGCCATCCCGCTTTCGAGCAGCGCGAACGTGTGGTCCTGATCCTCGACGATCAGCTCGAACAGGATCCGCTCGCCCGCGAGCACGGACGTCAGCGCGGGCAGGAACCACGTGCCGAGGCTGTCGGAATTCAGCGCGATCGTCACGGAGATCGGCGATTCGCGCTCGGTCGCGAGCGTGCTTTGCAGGTCGGCCTGCAGCAGCGCGACGCGCCGCAGGTGCTGCAGCACGCGCTGCCCGGCCACCGTCGGGCGGCACGGCCGCGTGCGCAGCACGAGCGGCGTGCCGAGGCTCGCCTCCAGTGCGCGGACCCGCTGCGTGACCGCGGACGCGGTCACGTGCAGGCGCACGGCCGCCTGCTCGAAGCTGCCGGTGTCGGCGACGGCCAGCAGCGCGGCGGCCTGCTTCGGATCGATCGTCAGCGACATGTATCAGATGAACCGAGACAGATTGTGATGTTCAAAACGATGAGGCCCTGCTAGTCATGGTGTTGCGGCCGATTATGACGCGTGGCGATCAATTGTGAAATGAAACTCGGTCATGCCTTGGGACCAAACCGCGACCGATTCGGCATGTTGTGCCAGATGGTCTGGCGCAAGGTGCTCGCGCGGATTTCCCATTCGGCTTGCCCGCATGATCTCTTTGTCGATCTTGTTCGACAAGCGGCGCAGCGGGGTGCTGCATTTAAACATGTCGGCGTGTTCGAGGTACGCGATCGCGCGCGTGGCGTCGCCGGTACCTGTTCGATGTCCAGGGAGAAACAGCCGCGCCGGCTCCGGCGAGCGCTCGCGTGCACCCGAAAATTCGGGATCCGACGCTGGCCGAAGCGCGGAATGTGCGAAGACAGAATGCGCACTGCTGCGAGCAGTGCGCATCCCTCGGGTGTCGGCGATCAATAGGCCGCCACGTTTTCGGTATTCCGTCGTTCAACGGCCGTCCTGGATTTCGCCACTGCCGTGATAAACAACATGGCGGCGATTCCACTCGCGACCAGTGCCGGGTAAGCCGCCAGGATTTGGATCAATGAATACTTCCAGCTCAATGGGCGCCCGACGCCAAGCATTGCCGCATAGAACCACGAGACGGCGGAAATCACGCCCGCGAAAATGGCAACCATGCGCCGTTCGAAGGAAAGCTTCAGCAAGGATCCCGCTTTCTGCAATGCCGGGAGGACCGCGGAGTGCAAAGCGATACCGTTGAAGGTCAGCAACGCGACGATGCCAATCTTGGCCTGCAGCTTGGGATTGCCGAGATACCCGAGACCCTGAGTCCGCATATCGAACGCAATGATCGCGATGCCGGTGATCCAAAGCACCATCAGCGCCAACGTGACGGTGCGCTGCAGGCTGGGCAGGTGGACCTGGGCAAGATCGGTAGGCGCGTCAGAATCCAACAGTCGCCTGACCATCGCAATGTCGCTGGTCAGCACGAGGCCAATCGCGACACAGCAGGCTATGAGATGAACAAAGACGATTCCCATTCGTACGAATTCCATTTTCTGTCCTTTTTCGGCGCGTTGCGCAAAGTTGAGTTGTACCGTCGCAAATCTGGGTGAATTTCGGCGATACGTTAGGAGTACGACGCAGATATAAAAATGCGACCGTGGATTCCACGATCAAGCTGGCTCCAGTTCGGCATGACATGAACAACTCGGCGAGCCCACTACGGCGCGTCGGGTCCCAACAGGATGCATGTAGTCGAATCGATACCCATTGCGAGTTCGACCGCTTGATCAAGCCCGCACAGCGTGCAGACTTGCAGTGTCGGATGGCTGGCCACCCAGGTATCCGGCATGTCGCGATTTGTAGAATGAAACGTCGCCCAACTGCCGGATGCTGCCGGACGACCCGCGAAATTTAAAACAGCAGGCCGCGACGAATCAACCCGACTTGTTACGAAATGCAAAGAGCGTAACGAGCGAGAAATCGGTGTGAGAACGGTCCGACCCTTGCGCGAATTCCGCCATCTGGAGTGTGCCGAATTGTTCTGACTTGGAGTCGGGCACTGATTGATGAGTCACTTCATTTTACATTTGAGCGCTAAATACTAAAGGGGTCGCAGTTCACAATGCACGTTGCGAAACTTTTATATGTTGAATAGAGAAATTTCGAACACTCAAAATAATATCGAGCATCGATTTTCTCAGACGAAACGCCGGTAGCGTCGGGCATCGATGCACCGGCGAGCACCTGAAAATCTGCGCGGTTTGCTGGGAGATCTCCCGTCTCCTCCTTCGCGTCGCGTCGTCTTGGCGGGTTGAGCGTCGGAACTACCGGTACTGGTGGAAATGAATAAGCTGCTCGAGTCGAAACGGCCAAAATCGGATGACCCGGATTTTTTTTGAAAAAAAAGAACAAGAAATCGAAGTGGATTGTGCGGTCGATTGGAGGAAGATCACGTACGACCGGCAGCAGGTAAAAATCGCAGACGTCAAAAATGCAAAATGCTCTGATCGCCCGGAGTCAATCCCGCGCTTTGTGAGTGTAAGGCAGCGCGCGCCACCGTCCGGGCGCGGCGAATCGTCCCGCCGCGCACCATTCGTCGTCGGAATCGGTTGCCGTGCATGGGACGCCGGTGGCGCGTGCATTTTGATCTACGCTATATGAATGTGTGAAACGCGGCAGGTGCGATGCCGATTGTCCGGCGACGATGTCATCATGCCGACGTCGGTGCCGGGCGACGATGCACGGCAGACGCAGCCGTGAATTTACGGATCATGCGGCGCGGCAGGCATACGGACGGGGCGGCACTCGTGCTCGCGCATACGCGCGTCGGCGACGCACGGCACGTGGGCCGTACAACACCAACCTGAACAGGCGACGGAGCGACTTCGCGATGATCTTCCGGCAACTTTTCGACCCGCAATCGTCGACATACACGTATCTGCTCGCCGACCGCGCATCGCGCGAAGCGCTGCTGATCGATCCGGTGTTCGAGCAGGTGCGCCGCGACGCGGCACTCGTCGATGAACTCGGATTGCGGCTCGTCGCGACCGTCGACACGCACGTGCATGCCGATCACGTGACGGGCGCGTGGCTGCTGAAGCAGCGCACGGGCAGCGCGATCGCGATCTCGGCCGCGAGCGGCGCGCAGGGCGCCGACCGCTACCTGAACGATGGCGACCGCTGCGCATTCGGCTCGCGCTACCTGACCGTGCGCGCGACGCCCGGCCACACGAGCGGCTGCATCAGCCTCGTGCTCGACGACGAATCGATGGCGTTCACCGGCGACTGCCTGCTGATCCGCGGCACGGGCCGCACCGACTTCCAGCAGGGCGACCCGCGCGCGCTGTATCGCGCGGTGCACGGCCGGCTCTTCACGCTGCCGGCCGCGTGCCTGCTGTATCCGGCGCACGACTATCGCGGGCTCACGGTGACGAGCGTCGGCGAGGAGCGGCGCTTCAATCCGCGTCTCGGCGGCGATCTCAGCGAAGACGATTTCGCCGGCTACATGCGCAACCTCGGGCTCGCGCACCCGCGCCAGATCGACGTCGCGGTGCCGGCGAACCTGCAGTGCGGCGTTGCCGCGAACGCGCCCGATGCGCAGGCGGCGCCCGACTGGGCGCCGCTCGTCTATACGTTCGCCGGCTTCTGGGAAATCGATCCGCAGTGGCTCGAGGATCATCTGCCGGCGGTGCAGGTCGTCGACGTGCGCGAACCGGACGAATTCACCGGCCCGCTCGGCCACCTGCCCGGCGCGACGCCGATTCCGCTCGGCGAACTGGCCGCGCGCACCGGCGAGATCGCGCGCGACCGGCCGGTCGTGACCGTGTGCCGGGCCGGCGGGCGATCCGCGCAGGCGAACGTGATCCTGCTGAAGGCCGGCTTCGACGCGGTCGCGAATCTCGGCGGCGGGATGCTGCGCTGGCGCGCCGAAGGGCGCGTCGTGATGGACGGCCGGTCGTAGCGCGCCGAGGCCGCGCAAAAAAATTTCCGGACCGATGTCGAAACGGCCGGTCGCCGTTCGTCGTCAAGGTATCCGAGATCATGTGGCGCCGCATGACGCAGCGCCGAAACCCTGAGAGACCGCACGATGATGCCGACGCTTTATGCCCATCCCTTTTCGTCCTACTGCCAGAAAGTGCTGACCGCGCTGTACGAGAACGGCACGCCGTTCGAGTATCGCGTGCTCGCGCACAACGATCCGAAGCCGATGCAGGAACTGACCGCGCTGTGGCCGCTGAAGCGTTTTCCGGTGCTCGTCGACGCGGGCCGCACCGTGGTCGAGGCGTCGATCATCATCGAGTATCTCGGCCTGAACCATCCGGGCCCCGTGCGCCTGCTGCCCGACGATCCGCACGCGGCGCTCGAGGTGCGGATGATGGATCGCTTCTTCGACAACTACGTGTCGACGCCGCAGCAGAAGGTCGTGCACGACGCGCTGCGGCCGGAAGCCGAGCGCGATGCGCGCGGTGTCGCCGATGCGCGCGCGATGCTCGAAACGTCGTATGCGTGGCTGGACAAGAAGATGGCCGATCGCGAATGGGCGGCGGGCGACCGCTTCAGCCTCGCCGATTGCGGCGCGGCACCGTTCCTGTTCTACGCGGACTGGACGCACCGGATCGATCCGTCGTTCGCGAACGTGATCGCGTACCGCAAGCGTCTGCTTGCGCGGCCGTCGTTCGCGCGAGCGGTCGACGAGGCGCGGCCGTTTCGCTCGTTCTTTCCGCTCGGCGCGCCCGATCGCGACTGATCTGCGCGGCCGTCGCGCGGCGTGCTGCCGCCGCGCACGGCCGGCAGCGCGTGCCGGGGCGACGGAAAGAAAGCAGCGGCAGCATCGCGGCGCGTGCCCGTTACATCGTTTGCGTGGCCGACTGCGCGAGCGTCAGCAGTTCGTCGAACTGCGTGATCAACTCGAAGCACAGCAGGAACGCGAGCGTATAGGCCGGCGCGGGGAAGCGCCGGATCATTCCCAGCACCTGCGGTGCGAAGCGCGACCGGACCGCGTCGCGCGTCAGCAGCCATGCGATCGCGATGCCGATCGTGGCGCCGGCGATCAGGTCGGTCGGGTAGTGAAAGCCGAGATACGCGCGCGGCACGCAGATGAACACGACGGAATACAGCAGCGCGAACACGCCGGCGCGGCGCGCGATGATGAAGATGCCGGTCGCGATCGCCATCCACAGCATCGCGTGATCGCTCGGAAACGAACTCCACGCCTGCAGCGTTGCCGCGCGCAGCCCGGCCGACGGGAAGTGCAGGTGCAGGTCGGGGTTGTAGATCGGCCGCACGCGGAACGGCAGCACCTGCGCGAGCAGCCGGCCGAACGCGAGCGCGATGAGCCCGCTCGCGACCGTTGCGATAACCAGCTCGCGTTGCCGCTCGCGGTTCGGGCCCGGCTGGAACCACAGCCAGCACAGCACGGGAATGAGCACGAAGCCTTTGAACGTGTACAGGCCGGCGATCACGCGAATCGCGTGATTCATCAGCGGGCCGAACGTCGCGTGGGTGAGGAAGATCTGGATCGTGGTGTCGAAATTGTTCATGTTCTGTGACCCCGGCGGATGCGCAGCACGCGGCGCGCGGCCGGCAGGATCTGGAAGCGCGCTCGTACCGGAGCGCAACGGGGGGCAAGTATGTCACCCGTTATTTCGAAGAAAATCCGAAAAAATACCGGGAATCCCCTGATAAAACGGGGCTGTGCAGTGGGGCCGGATGGGAGCGTGCCGAGCGGCGGGGGAGGGGCGAATCATCCGATGTTTGTGCGTCGATGCACGCGGTCGTCGGAAAAATATTTGGTTGAGCTGGACAGTTTGGCAAGCCGGTGCGGACCTTGCGCCGGATGAACGAATGCGGGTTACGCTCTGTGCGAATCTGTCAGGCCGCGCAGCATGACGCATGCGCCGGTCGAAAATAAAAGAAAAGGCGGGCAAGCCCGGTGGGCCTGCCCGTTTTGCCGGCGCAACGCGGTCGCGCAGTTCGTCGCGATGATGGGCGAGGCCGTGCCGGGGCTCGTCGAAGCGCGCGAAGTCTGACCCGGAGGGCGCGGGCTGCGCCGTCAGCCGCGCCGGATTCCTTCGGGCAGCGCGCTGATGCGGCGCACCTCGGGCGAGTCGAGCCACGCGCGGGACGTAGCGCAGTCGGCGAACATGTCGGTCGCATCCTCGCCCCAGAACAGGTCGCCGTCGAGTTCGAAAGTCGGCACGCCGAATACGCCGTGCGCGATCGCACGATCGGTGTTCGCGCGCAGCGCGTCCTTCACCGGCTGTGCTTCGACGGCCGTCACGCCTTCCGGAAAGCCGACGGCTTCGCACAGCGCGGCGAAGCCTTCCGGTGTCGATACGTCTTGGCCGTCGCGCCAGATATGCCGGAAGATCCGCTGGATCGCATCGAGCGAACTGCCCATCGCGATCGCGAGGCGCAGCGGCTTGATCGGGTTGAACGGGTGGGCCGGCGGCATCCGGAACGGGATGCCGAGCTTGTCCGCGCGGTATTGCGCGTGGCGATAGGTGAAGACGCGTTTCGCCGCGATCTCCGCCGGCGCTTTCTGGCCCCAGTGCGCGAGCAGCGCGCCGAGCACGATCGGCCGCGGCTCGAACGCCGCGGCGGGCGGCAACCGGTCGAACTGTTCCTGCTGCAGGTAGGCGAACGGCGAAACGAAATCGAAATACCAGGTGGTGGTGCGCGCGGCGTTCATGGCGGATGCCCCTCTTGTGCATGGCCGGTTGACGGTTGCACGCATGGTGCGCACACGGGCGGCGTGCGATGCGTGCATCGGCGGCCAGTGTCGCACGCGGTCGCCTTTTGCGTTGCGTTGCGTTGCGCTGCGCTGCCGGCTACGACCCCGCGGCGTCGTCTGCTGCCGACGCGAGCCGAGCGAGGCTATCGCGCACGGCGGCTGCGTCGTAGCGTGCGCCCGCGCCGCCGAGGGCAACGGTCGCCTTCTGCGCGAGCGGCAGCAGCATCGCGAGCGCCGCCGCCATCGTCGGCGCGGCGGCGAGCCGCGATTTCGGGCCCGACACCGTCAGCGCGCCGACGCATGCGCCGGCAGCATCGAACACCGGCACGGACGCCGACGCCGTCTCGGGGTCGCGCTCGCCGTACGATGCGGCCCACAGTCGTTCGCGCACGTCGTTCCAGCGTGCGTCCTGCGTGTCGGTGAACGCCATCAGCACCTTCCCGGACGCGCCCTGGCGAACCGGAAACTCCTCGCCGACGCGAATCGACACGCGCACCGCGCGTGCGGGCTCGACGCGGTAGAGCACCGAGCGCATGTCGCCCTGGCGCACATAGAACGACGCCGTTTCCCCGAGTTCGCGGCTCAGCGTCTCGAGCAGCGGCTCGACCACCGGGCCGACCCGGAACGAACGCTGGTACAGCGCGGCGAGCCGCAGCGGCTCGTGCCCGACCGCGTACTGGCCGTCGTCGAGCTTGCGCATGAAGCCGCCATGTTCGAGCGCGGCGAGCAGACGCAGGATCGTGCTCTTGTACAGCCCGGTGCGGCGCGACAGCTCGGCGAGCGACAACCGGTCGTCGGTCGGCCCGAATGCACGGAGGATCGCGAACGCGCGATCGAGCACGGCGACGCCGCTGGAGGCTTCCTCGGTCGACGAATCGGGCCCGTCGCCGGCGTGATCTGCTTGAGTGGTAGGCACTGCCTGCTTCCTTCGGATGATGGTCGGTCGACTATATCGTTCTGTCTGACAGAACTCAAGTTCCAGAAAATCGCAATTTCACGGGTATACCCCGCTTACAGCTCATTCGATGCGCGTCTAGAGTTCCGTCTAACAGAACTATGTTCTTTCAGATAGAACAATGAGGTATCGAATGAGCGTTTCCGAATATCCGAAGGTGCTGGTCAGCGAGGTCGGGCCGCGCGATGGCCTGCAGAGCATCGGGACCGTGATGCCGACGGCCGGCAAGCTGCGCTGGATCACCGCGCTGGCCACGGCCGGCCTGCGCGAGATCGAGGTGGGGTCGTTCGTGCCGGCCACGCTGTTGCCGCAGATGGCCGATGTGCGCGAAGTCGTCGCGCACGCGCTGGCGATTCCCGGGCTGCATGTCGCCGCGCTCGCGCCGAACCTGCGCGGCGCCGAGGGCGCATTCGACGCGGGCGTGCACAAGCTGACGCTGCCGGTATCGGTGACGGAAGCGCATTCGCTGGCGAACATCCGCAAGACGCCCGCGCAGATGATCGACGAGGTGCGCGCGATCGTCGCGCTGCGCGACGCGCGGTTTCCGTCGGTGCAGATCGAGGCGGGCGTGTCGGTCGCGTTCGGCTGCACGATCGCGGGCGCCGTCAGCGACGACGAGACGATCGCGATGGCCATCGCGATGGCCGAGTGCGGCGTCGACGAAATCGGGCTGTCCGATACGAGCGGTTATGCGAACCCGGCGCAGGTACGCCGGCTGTTCGCGCGCCTGCGGCGCGAAGTCGGCGACAAGGCCGGCGGTGCGCATTTCCACAACACGCGCGGGCAGGGGCTCGCGAACGTCGTCGCGGCGCTCGACGCAGGCGTGACGACGATCGACGCGAGCCAGGGCGGCCTCGGCGGGTGCCCGTATGCGCCGGGCGCGACCGGCAACATCGTCACCGAGGATCTCGTGTTCCTGCTCGAATCGATGGGAGTCGACACGGGCGTCGACGTCGACGCGCTGCTCGCCGCGCGCGCGATTCTGCACGACGCGCTGCCGTCCGAGGCGCTGTACGGCCACGTGCCGGACGCCGGGTTGCCGAAGGGCTTCCGCTATGCGGACGGCCGCGTGCCGACAGCCGCTCAACCGGAAGGATGCCTGACGGGAGTCGCGCAATGAACGGCCGGCTACCTGCTGCGGCGCTGCCGTACCAAGGCGTGCGCGTGATCGAGATGACGCACATGGTGATGGGCCCGACCTGCGGCATGCTGCTCGCGGATCTCGGCGCGGAAGTCATCAAGATCGAACCGATCGCGGGCGACAGCACGCGTGCGCTGCGCGGCTCAGGCGCAGGCTTCTTCGGGATGTTCAACCGCAACAAGAAGAGCTTCGCGGTCGACGTGAAGGATCCGCGCGGGCTGGAAATCGTGCTGCGGCTCGTCGGAACGGCGGACGTCTTCAGCGAGAACTTCAAGAGCGGCACGATGGACCGGCTCGGCCTCGGTTATCCGGCGCTGTCCTCGCTGAATCCGCGCATCGTGTACGTGTCGCACAAGGGCTTTCTGCCGGGGCCGTACGAGCATCGCACGGCGCTCGACGAAGTCGTGCAGATGATGGGCGGCCTGGCCTACATGACGGGCCCCGAGGGCCGGCCGCTGCGCGCGGGCTCGAGCGTGAACGACATCATGGGCGGCATGTTCGGCGCGATCGGCGCGATGGCCGCGCTCGCGCAGCGCGAGCGCACCGGCCGCGGCCAGCAGGTGCAGAGCTCGCTGTTCGAGAACAACGTGTTCCTCGTCGCGCAGCACATGATGCAGTTCGCGGTGACGGGGCAGGCCGCGTCGCCGATGCCGAGCCGGATTTCCGCGTGGGCAGTCTACGACGTGTTCTCCGTGAAGAACGGCGAGCAGATCTTTCTCGCGGTCGTGTCGGATACGCAGTGGGCGCTGTTCTGCGATGCGTTCGGCTTTGCGGCGCTGAAGGGCGATCCGCGCCTCGCGACCAACAACCTGCGCGTGCAGGCGCGCGAGTGGCTGCTGCCGGAGTTGCGCTCGCGGCTCACGCCGCATTCGGCCGCGGAGATCGGCGCGATCTTCGAATCGATCGGCCTGCCCTATGCGCCGATCACGAAGCCGCAGGACCTGTTCGACGATCCGCATCTGCTGGCGACCGGCGGCCTCGAAGCGGTGACGCTGCCGGCCGACGCGAGCTGTGCAGGCCGGCCGGTCGACACGCGCACCGCGCTGCTGCCGCTGACGCTCGCGGGCGAGCGGCTGCGGCTGCGCTCGGCGCCGCCGGCACTTGGCCAGGACACGCACGCGTTGCTCGGCGAGCTCGGCTATGCGCCGGACGACGCGCGTGCGCTGATCGAAGCGGGCGTCGTCGCAGGACAGTACGTCGCGGACGGTGCAGCGCACGGCGACGGGCCGGGCGGCGCGCCTTCGCCGAACGAAGTGGCGAGCGCGTAGCGCGGCCGCGATCCATCGAACGAACAAAGGCACCCGGCCGCGCAACGCGCGGGCGCGGATTGCTGCATCCACGGAGACAACCATGACATCCGCTTCCCCGGCGCTGGCCGCCGATCGCGAGACCGATGCGTCGGTCGAGCAACGGGCCGTGCGCAAGGCCGCATGGCGGTTCATCCCGCTGCTCGCGATGGCTTACTTCTTCAATTACCTCGACCGCACGAGCGTCGGGTTCGCGGCGCTCACGATGAACCGCGATCTCGGGCTGACCGCGACGCAGTTCGGCTGGGGCGCGGGGATCATGTTCGCGGGCTACTGCGTGTTCGAGGTGCCGAGCAATCTCGCGCTGTACCGCTTCGGCGCGCGCCGCTGGCTCGCCCGCATCATGATCACGTGGGGGCTGATGGCGGCCGCGACCGCGCTCGCGACCGGGCCGACGAGCTTCTACGCGATCCGGCTGCTGCTGGGCATCGGCGAGGCCGGGTTCTTTCCGGGCGTGATTTTCTTCCTCGCCGTGTGGTTCCCGGCGAGCTACCGCACGCGCGTGCTCGCATGGTTCACCGTGTCGACGCCGCTGTCGTCGCTGATCGGCGGCCCGCTGTCGACGTGGCTGCTGCAGCTCGATGGCGCGCTCGGGCTTGCCGGCTGGAAGTGGATGTTCATCGTCGAAGGGCTGCCTGCGTGCGCGCTCGGTTTTCTCGTGCTGAAGCTGCTGTCCGATTCGCCGGCGGATGCCGCGTGGCTGTCGGACGACGAGCGTACCGCGCTGCAGCGCGCGTTCGAGCGCGAAGGCGCGTCCGCCGGACGGAAGAAGCAATTCGGCGTTGCGCTGCGCGACGTGCGCGTGTACGTGCTCGCGCTGATCTCGTTCGGCTTCACGATGGGTTCGTACGGGATCGGCATCTGGCTGCCGCAGATGCTGAAGGCGCACGGCATGTCGACGATGCAGACGGGCTGGCTGTCCGCGGTGCCGTACTTCTTCGCGACGATTGCGCTGCTGTGGTGGGCGAAACGTGTGGACCGTCGCGGCGGCCCTGTCGCGAACCTCGCGATCGGGCTGTTCATCGGTGCGGTGGCGCTCGGCGTGTCGACGCATTTCCTGACGCTCGGCCCCGCGCTCGTCGGCATCACGCTCGCGCTGATCGGCACGATTGCCGGCCGCACGATCTTCTACACGCTGCCGTCGCGCTTCCTGTCCGGCCAGGCAGCGGCCGGCGGGCTGGCGCTGATCAACTCGATCGGCGCGCTCGGCGGCTTCGCGGGCCCTTATCTCGTCGGCTACCTGAAGGACAGCTTCGGTACCTTCACGGCCGGCATGCTGGGTCTTGCCATTGTCCTCGCGATCACGACGCTGCTCACGCTGTCGCTGTATGCGTTCGACCGGAGCGAATGACATGGACACGACGATTTCGATCATGCGACGCCGGCTGCTCGGCGCGGCCGCCGCGTCGCTCGCGGTGCCCGCGTTCGCCGATACGCACGCACCGGCTCAAGATGGAGCTTCCCGCATGACGACGCAAGGCAACTATCTCGCGGTCCGACCCGACTGGCTCGCGTCGGCGCTCGAACCCGCGCTCGATCCCGACCTGCCGATCGTCGACGCGCATCATCATTTCTATGAACGGCCGGGCTGGATCTACATGCTCGACGACTACCTGCAGGACGCACGCTCGGGCCACAACATCCAGGCGTCCGTCTACATGCAGGCGCAGACGCGCTACCGCGATTCCGGCCCGGCCGAGCTGAAGCCGGCCGGCGAGACGGCCTATGTCGCCGGCGTGACCGAGCCGCTGCAGCACGGCCGTCCGGCCGTCGCGACAGGCATCGTCGGCCACGCGGACCTGCGGCTCGGCGAACGCGTGCGCGACGTGCTGGAAGCGCATCTCGAAGCGGGGCGCGGGCGGTTTCGCGGGGTTCGGCACCTGACCACGTGGGATGCCGATCCGACGCTCGCCAATCCGCTGTCGGCGGTGCCGCGCGGGCTGCTGCTCGATTCCGCGTACCGGGCCGGCGTCGCGCAGCTCGCGCCGCTCGGGCTGTCGTATGACGCGTGGCTGTTCTTTCCGCAACTGCCCGAGCTGTTCGAGCTCGCGAAGGCGAACCCCGATACGCGGATCGTCGTCAATCACTGCGGCGGCGTCGTGCGGATCGCGAGCTATGCGGACCAGCGGCCGGGGGTGTTCGAGCGCTGGTCGGCGTCGATGCGCACGCTCGCGCAACTGCCGAACGTGTACGTGAAGGTCGGCGGGCTCGGGATGCGCATCAACGGTTTCGATTTCGAAAAGGGCGCGCGGCCGCCGTCTTCCGAGCAGCTCGCGGACGCGTGGAAGCCGTGGATGCTGACCTGTATCGAAGCGTTCGGCGCCGAGCGCTGCATGTTCGAGAGCAATTTCCCGGTCGACAAGGGCTCGTATTCGTACGTGAACGGCTGGAACGCGTTCAAGCGGCTGACCGCGCATGCGAGCCCGGACGAGCGCGACGCGCTGTTCCGCGGCACGGTCACGCGCGCTTACCGGCTCGGCTGACGCGTGTCGCGGCGCGCCCGCGCGTGCTCACCCGGCCTCGACCAGCGCCGCGAGCTTCGCCAGCGCCATGCGCCAGCCGGTCTCGTTGTCGGCGACCGGCACGCCGGGCGGGATCCCGTCGTGCACGGCGTCCACGCGCGTGCCGTCCGCTTCGTCGGACAGCGTGATCGTGATCGTCATTGCGCCGCGCAGCATCGGATCGTCGGTCTCGAACACGTCGATCTCGACGATCTGCTGGTCCGGCACGAGCGTGACGAAGCGGCCGTGGTAGGTATCGGTGCGCGCGGTGGTCTTGCCGGTGTCCGCCGACGGCGCGTCGTAGCTCAGCGACACGCGCAGCGCGCCGCCTTCGCGCGCGTCGTACGCATGCACGCGGCACGTCATGCCGTCGGGCACCTTCCATTGCTCGACCGCGTGCGGATCGAGCAGCGCGCGGTAGACACGTCCGCGCGGTGCGTTCAGGTGCCGGCTGACCCGGGTCGAATGCGTGTGCGTATGCAACATGTCGCCTCCCGCGGAGCGCGCGCGACGGTGCACGCCGGATGCCGGCGTGTCGTCAGGCTTCCTTCAGGAATCGTAGGCGCGGGCGGGGCGGCATGCAATGACCGCGCGCTCGCCCGCGTTCAGCCGTTCAGCCGTTCAGCGCAGCGTGGCCGCGAATGCGTCGAGCTGCGTAATGCAGGTGTTCCAGCCCTCGAAGAAGCCGAGCGCTTCGTGGCGCTCGCGCGTCGCGGCATCCGGATGCATCACGCGCGCCTCGTAGCGGCTGCCCGCGGCGTCGTCGGCCATCGTAATGATTGCCGTGAAGCCCAGCCACGGCACCTGCGGCCGCCAGCCGCCCGCGAGCATCGACGTGAACGCGATGCGCGCTTCGGGCACGATTTCGAGGAAGCAGCCGGGATTGTCGCTCGTGCCGCCATCGGGGCCGCGCATGAACGTATGGAAGGCGCCGCCCGGCCGCAGGTCGAACGCGCGCACCTCGGTGGTCCACGGCTTCGGGCACCACCATTCCTTCAACAGTTCGGGGTCGGTCCACGCACGCCACAGCGCGTGGCGCGGCGCGTGCAGCGTGCGTGTGATGACGAGATCGTGGGCTTCAGCGGGTTCGACGTGGCTTGCTGACATCTTGCTCCTCCTGGTGACGGCGTTCGACGAATTCGACGAGACGATCGGATCGCGCTTCCCACAGCGCACGCTGCGCGGCGAGCCATTCCTCGGCCTCGGTCAGCCGGCTGCCGACCAGCGCGCAGGTGCGCGAGCGGCCGGTTTTGCGGGTCTGGACGAGGCCGCTGCGCTCGAGCACGGCGACATGCTTCATGAACGACGGCAGCGCCATGTCGAACGGCGCGGCCAGCGCGGAGACGGTTCGCTCGCCCTGGCCGAGCGCGCTGACGATCGCGCAGCGCGTCGGGTCGGCAAGGGCGTGGAAGACGTCGCTGATGCCGGGTTGAAAGTTAGCCATGCGGCTAAGTATAGGCGATGCAGCGGACATTTTCGTCGCGTAGGATGATGGGGCGGTAACACGCGCCGACCTGTGCCGCGTTGCCGGACGCCTGCCGCCGTTGCGCAAGCCTCGACCACCGGCTGGCGTTCTTTCCAATCCGGGCGCATGACGAACTTGTGCGGCCTGGCTGACCACCGGAGATGGCATGACCGAACCTGTTACCGTCCGCCGCGTCGGCGCGCGCGACGCGAGGGCCTGCGTCGACGCGCTGGCCGACGTGCTGATCGATTGCGTCGAGGGCGGCGCGTCCGTCAGCTTCATGTTGCCGATCGAGCGGCCGACCGCCGTCGCGTTCTGGACGCGCGTGGCCGACGGCGTGGAGAGCGGCGAGCGCATCCTGCTCGTCGCCGAGGATGCGGCCGGCCGGATCGTGGGCACCGTGCAGGTCGTGACCGCGCAGCCCGAGAACCAGCCGCATCGCGCGGACATCGCGAAGATGCTCGTGTCGCGGCACGCGCGCCGGCAGGGCGTCGCCGCGCGGCTGATGGCGGCGGCCGACGCGGCCGCGCGCGACGCCGGCAAGACCGTGCTCGTGCTCGACACCGTGACGGGCGGCGACGCCGAGCGGCTGTACGAGCGGGCAGGCTGGCAGCGTGTCGGCGTCGTGCCGAACTACGCGCTGATGCCCGACGGCGCGTTTTGCGCGACGACGTTTTTCCACAAGCAGCTCGCGTAGCGGTGCGCGTTAGCGCCGCTCATCGGCATCCGCCATGCACCCCGTCGCCCCGGTTCTCCTGTTCCTCACGCTCGCGGCCGGTGTCGTCGCATTGCTTGCGCCTGCGGTGCTCGCGGCCGCGTGGCGATGCCGCACGCAGGTGCCGTGGCGCGTGTTTTTCTACGGCATGCTGACCTTTTTCGTGTTCCAGCCGGTGCTGCGCATGTCGTGGCAGGTTCAGCTGTACCGCTGGCTCGCTCACGACCCGCGCTGGCATGTGCCGATGCTGGTGTTCGCGGCATTGACGGCCGGGCTCTTCGAGGAATGCGGGCGCTGGGTCGCGTTCCGGTATCTGCTGCCGAAGCGGCACGAAGCACAGACGGCCGTGATGCTCGGGCTCGGGCACGGCGGGCTGGAGGCGATGCTGCTGGTCGGCGTCGGGTTTCTCGCGCTCGGCACGGGTTACCTGCTCGCGCACGCGGGCGTCGTCGTGCCTGAGGGCGTGCAGTCGCTGATCGGGGCGCAGTTCGCGGGCATGACGCTCGCGTCGCCGTTTCTCGCGCTGCTCGAACGCACGAGTGCGCTGGCCGCGCATGTCGGGTTGTCGCTGATCGTGCTGCAGGCATTCGTGCGCGGCACCAAGCGCTGGCTTGCGTATGCGATCGCGATCCATTTCGTGTTCGACCTCGCCGTCGTGCTGCTGACGCGGTACTGGCATGTCGATACCGTGTTGGTCGAGGCGATCCTGTTCGCGTGCAGCGTCGCGATCCTGTGGCGGGCCATTCGCTGGAGCCGGTGGGGGACAGGCGCCAGCGACGCGCGCACCGGGCACGCCGTGTGACGCGCGTCGCCTGTTTCAGCCGTGCGCGGTGCGGTTCGGTCGCCGGATCGTGGGTCTGTCTCCGGTTCGCCACCGGCTGGCGAGGCGCAAGGCCATGCCGGCCGTGACGATGGCGATGCCGATGCCGGCGAGCGCCGGGGCGTGTCCCCGGTCGCGATGAGAGCCGGCCGGACGCCACGCAGAAAGAGAAGCGGGGCCGGCAACCGTGCCGGTCCGATATATTCGCGCAGGTAGAACTCCAACAAAACGCCACGGAACCTCCGCCTCGATGAAACGCTCCCACGTCGCCCTCGCCCTCACGGGCTTGCTCGTCGCGCTGCCGATTGCCGCGTACGCGCTCGTCAAGCCGCTGCGCATCGTCGCGCCCGCACTGATCCCCGGCGTGTCCTGCCCACGCGCCGACATCTGCACGGACGATGCCGCGAAGCTCGGCGACGCACAGCAGCTCTATCGCGACGGCTATGCGCGCGCGGCGGCGGCCGTCGGCGGGTTCCGCGCCGCGCCGCGCGTCGTGTTCTGCTCGACGCGCGCGTGCGCCGACGCATTCGGCCTCGGCCAGCGCGCGGCGCTGACGCTCGGGAATTTCGGCGTGGTCATCGCGCCGCGCGGTTGGCAGACCTACTTTCTCGCGCACGAACTGATCCATCACCGCCAGGCCGAAGTGCTCGGCAACCTGGCCGTCGTGACCAAGCCGCGCTGGCTGATCGAAGGGATGGCGTATTCGCTCAGCGAAGATCCGCGCCATCCGCTGACGGAGCCGTTCGAATCGTGGCGCACGCGTTTTGACGCGTGGTATGTGGCGCTGGGCGGGCAGCCGCTATGGGATGCCGCGCGGGCGGTCGAATAGCGGGCGAAGCGTGGCTCGCCGCTGCGCGCGCCGTTACGCCGGCGCGGCAGGACCGCCGCGTCCGTCGATGAGCGTATCGCGTCCCGCCTCGAGGATCTCGTCGGCCAGCACGGGATCGGTGCCGGCGATCGCGCGCGACAGCACGAGCGCCCCGACCATCTGGCTGAAGACCGCGAGCGCGTCGCGGCGCGTCTGTTCCGGCGTCGCGCCTTCGGTCGCCACCATTCGTTCCAGCCGGTCGAGATACGCGGCGAGGCCGTGCGCGTAGCATGCGCGCGCCGCCTCGGTCAGTCGCGGCGCGTCGCCCGCGAAACCGGACAGCGGGCACCCGGCCTCGACATTGTCGCGATGCGCCGCCGACAGATACGACGCCACCTGCGCGGCGAGACTGCCGGCGTTCGGCGAATCTTCGCGGTCCTGCATCGCCTTTCCCATCACCTCGGCGACCAGCGCATCCTTCGACTTGAAGTGGTTGTAGAAGCCGCCCTGCGTGAAGCCGGCTTCCTTCATCAGCTCCGTCAGCCCCACGGCGTCGACGCCGCGCGCGCGGAACAGCCGCTCGGCGGCCGCGACGATCGCGCTCCGGTTCTCGGCAGCCTGCTGTCTTGACACGCCCATCGATCCCTCCCCGATTCTGCCGATCGCATCGATTGAAAAACACAATGGCGATCACAATTGACATGCCCGGACGGCGCGAACACAATGCACCGCAAAGACAATGGTGATCGACATTGATATCAAGTGTAGCCGACTTGGCGGGCAGTGCGAAGCCACGGCCGGAACACGGATGGCAATCGGTCAAGGTCTTTGGCGCCGCAGGGTGACGGGCAGCGGACGGCTCGCCGTCTGCCTCCGGCGGCGCAGCGATTCGGTACGCAATGGCAGCCTCGTTTTCCACCGGATCTCACGCGCGCGACGAGCCGGCGCGCATGCGATTCATCATGCGAAAGGAAAGGAACGATCATGAAGATCGAAGGTGCAGTCGTTTTCGTGACGGGCGCAAACCGCGGGCTCGGGCTCGAGTTTGCGAAGCAGGCGCTCGCGAGAGGGGCGCGCAAGGTCTATGCGGCGGCGCGCGATCCGGCCACCGTGACGCTGCCGGGCGTCGTGCCCGTGAAGCTCGACGTGACCGATCCGGCGGCCGTCGCCGCGGCGGCCGACGCGGCGCGCGACGTCACGCTGCTGATCAACAACGCAGGCATCGCGCGGCTTGGCAGCCTGACGGACGAAGGCGCGCCCGACGCGCTGCGCGATCACTTCGAAACCAACGTGTTCGGGATGCTGGCGATGTCGCGGGCGTTTGCGGGAACCCTCGCCGGGCATGGCGGCGGCGCGATCCTGAACATCCTGTCGGTCGCGAGCTGGGTGAACCGGCCGATCCTGTCGGGCTACGGCGTGTCGAAATCGGCCGCGTGGGCGCTGACCAACGGGCTGCGCCATTCGCTGCGCGAGCAGCGCACGCAGGTCGTCGGGCTGCATGCCGGTTTCATCGACACCGACCTGACACGCGGCCTCGACGTGCCGAAGGCCACGCCGGACGACGTCGTGCGCCAAGCCTACGACGCGATCGAAGCGGGTGCGGAGGAAGTGTCGACCGACGAATTCACGCGGCACGTGAAAGCCACGCTGTCGTCGGGCGTCTATCTGGAGGAACCGGCGCCGCGTTGACGCTGCCGGGAGGCACTGCCCGCCGCCCGCGTTCGCGCGCGGCGGGCTCGGCCCTTAGGCCGTCAGGCCGTGGTGTCGATGATGCCCGGGATCTTCACGTCCGGGTTCACGTCCGCGTCGTAGTCGACGCCGGCGATCTCGAAGCCGAACAGCCGCAGGAAGTCGGTCTTGTAGCCGGCGAAGTCGGTCAGCTCGTACAGGTTCTCGTTCGTCACGTGGTCCCACAGCGCGACGACCTTCGCCTGCACCTGCGGATCGAGTTCCTTGTAGTCCGCGCGCAGCCGGCCTTCCTCGTCGACGTGCGGCGTCGTGCCGTACAGGCTGTCCTTGAGGAGCCCGTACACCTGCTCGATGCAGCCTTCGTGCGTGCCGGTTTCCTTCATCACCTTGAACAGCAGCGACAGGTACAGCGGCATCATCGGGATCGCCGAGCTGGCCTGCGTGACGACGGCCTTCAGCACCGACACGCGTGCATCGCCGCCGTGCGCGGCCAGCTTTTCGCGGATCGACAGCACCTTCTTGTCGAGATCCTTCTTCGCTTCGCCGATCGAGCCGTTCCAGTAGATGTCGTGCGTGATCTGCTCGCCGAGATACGTGAACGCGGTCGTCTTCGCGCCGTCGGCCAGTACGCCGGCTTCATCCAGCGCGTCGATCCACATCTGCCAGTCCTCGCCGCCCATCACGGCGACGGTGCCGTCGATCTCTTCCTGCGTCGCCGGTTCGAGCGCGACGTCGCGGATCACTTCCTTGTCGGTGTCGAGGCCGCGGAACGTGACCGGCTTGCCGATCGGCTTGAGCGTCGAGCTGATCGTTTCGCCCGTCTTCGGGTGCGTGCGGCGCGGTGCCGCGAGGCTGTAGACGACGAGATCGACCTTGCCGAGATCCTGCTTGATGGTGTCGATCGTGACCTGCTTGACCTTGTCGGAGAATGCGTCGCCGTTGATGCTGCGCGCATAGAGCCCCTTTTCGGCGGCGAATTTCTCGAACGCGGCGCTGTTGTACCAGCCGGCCGTGCCGGGCTTCGATTCGCTGCCGGCGCGCTCGAAGAACACGCCGAGCGTGTCCGCGCCCGAGCCGAATGCGGCCGAGATCCGGGCGGCGAGGCCGTAGCCGGTCGACGCGCCGATCACGAGCACCTTCTTCGGGCCGTTGGCGATCGGGCCGTGCGAAGTCACGTAGTCGATCTGTTCCTTGACGTTGGCTTCGCAGCCGACGGGATGAGTCGTCACGCAGATGAAGCCACGCACGCGCGGTTTGATGATCATGGGAACCTCTTGTCAGAAAGGCAGAAACGGCCTGAAATCGGAAAAATCCCGCGCATTGTAAAGGAAGCGGCCGATCGCGGGCGGGCGCGGCCGGAAGGTGCCGGATCGTCCGGTTATTTCTCTCTTGACAGAAATGACTGAAATGAATAAATTTCCCGACATGGAACTCACACCGATTGCCGAACGATTCATTCTCCACTGGGGCGAAATGGGCTCGCGGTGGGGCGTCAACCGAACCGTCTCGCAGATCCACGCGCTGCTCTACCTGGCCGGCCGGCCGGTCGCGGCCGACGAGATCGCCGAGACGCTCAACGTCGCGCGCTCCAACGTCAGCACGAGCCTGAAGGAGCTGCAGGCGTGGCGACTCGCGAAGGTCGTGCATGTGCTGGGCGACCGCCGCGACCATTTCGAGACGTCGACCGACATCTGGGAACTGTTCAAGCTGATCGTCGAAGGGCGGCGGCAGCGCGAGATCGAGCCGACGCTCACGGTGCTGCGCGATTGCCTGACGAGCCCGGAGATCGCCAACGAGAGCCGCGAGACCGAACAGCGCATCCGCGACACGCTGCAGTTCGTCGAGACGCTCACGACCTGGTCGGACGAGATGCTGCGGCTCAAGCCCGACACGCTGATGAAGGCGCTCGGCATCGGCGCGAAGATCAGCCAGACGGTCAGGCGCAAGCCGTCGAAGTAAGCGGTAACGGAAGTGCGGGCAGGCAGCCCGCTTTTTTCGGAATTGTTATTTCTGTCTGTACAGAAATAACTGTAAATAGAGGATGGAAATGAACGTAGTCTTGCCGTCGGCCGGCCAGAGCGGCCGCACCGGGGAACGCAGCATGACCGTCCTCGTCTGCGGCGCGAACGGCTTCATCGGGCGGGCACTGTGCGCGCAGCTTGAAGCCGGCGGCCATCGCGTGCTGCGCGGCGTGCGCGATGCGGCCGGCCCGCGCGACGTCGCGATCGACTTCGCGAAGGACGTCGATCCCGCAGCGTGGCTGGCGCGGCTGGAAGGCGTCGACGTCGTGATCAATGCGGTCGGCATCCTCGGCGATCGACGCGGCGCGACGCTCGATGCCGTGCATCGCACCGCGCCGTGCGCGCTCTTCACCGCGTGCTGCCGTGCGCGCGTGCGGCGCGTGATCCAGATCTCGGCGCTCGGTGTCGAGCGCGGCGATACGCGGTACTTCGCGAGCAAGCACGCAGCCGACCGCTTCCTGCAGACGCTGCCGATCGACTCCCGGATCGTGCGTCCCGCGCTGGTCTACGGCGCGGCCGGCACGTCGGCGCGTTTTTTCCGGATGCTCGCGAGCCTGCCCGTGCATGCATTGCCGGCGGGCGGCCATCAGCGGCTGCGCCCCGTGCATGTAGACGATCTCGCCGAACTCGTCGCGCGGCTGGTCGCGCAGTCGTCTGATTCGCCGGCGGCCGGCAACCAAGTGATCGACGTGGTCGGCAACGACGAAGTCGAATACCGCGAGATGCTGGCCCGCTACCGCGCCGCGCTCGGGTTTCCGCCGGCCGCCGGTGTGACGCTGCCGGCCCCGCTGGTCGGCGCGGCGGCCGCGCTGCTCGGCATGCTGCCGGGTGCGCTGCTCACCCGCGACACGTGGACGATGCTGCGCGGCGGCAACACCGGCGATCCGGCGGCCGCCACGGCCGTACTCGGCCGGCCGCCGCGCGGCATCGACCGCTTCATCGGCGCGGACGCGGCCGCGCTGCGTCGCGACGCGCTCGCGATGTGGCGGCGCCCGCTGTTGCTGGGCGCGCTCGCGATCGTATGGATCTGGACGGCGATCGCAAGCGCGTTCATCCATCCGCTGCACGCGAGCCTCGCATTGCTCGCGCATGCGCACCTGACGGGGCTGCCTGCGTTGGTCGCGCTCTATTCGGCAAGCGCGCTGGACTTCGCGTTCGGCATCGCGACCGTTGCCGCACCGTCGCGCCGCCTGTGGGCGGCGCAAGCCGCGCTGATCGTCGCGTATTCGGCCGTCATCGCGGTCACGATGCCGGGTCTGCTGGCCGAACCGTTCGGCCCGGTGCTCAAGAACGTACCGATTCTCGCGATCCTGTTGATCCTGTTTTCAGAAGAAGAACAAGCATGAATACCTATCTCGTCGTCAAGGCGCTGCATATCCTGTCCTCGGTGCTGCTGGTCGGCACGGGGTTCGGCACTGCGTTCTACCTGTTCTTCGCGAACCGCACGCGGTCGGTGCCCGCGATCGCGGCCGTGTCGCGACTCGTGGTGCGCGCGGACTGGTGGTTCACGACGCCGGCCGTGATCTTCCAGCCGGCATCCGGGCTGTGGCTTGCGCATACGGCCGGCTGGCCGTGGCATACGCCGTGGCTCGTCGCGTCGATCGTGCTGTACGCGGTCGCGGGCGCGTGCTGGCTGCCGGTCGTGTGGCTGCAGGTCGAACTCGCCGCGATGGCGAAGCTCGCTCACGTGAACGGCGACGCCGCATTGCCGGAACGCTACTGGCGCTATGCGAAGCGCTGGGAACTGCTCGGTTATCCGGCGTTCTTCGCGATGCTGTCCGTCTACTTCCTGATGGTGCTCAAGCCGATGTAGGCGCGTCGTGCCTGAAAGAAGTCGACCGATCGATGCGTGATGCTTTCGGTAAAGAAAAGAGTGCAGAGCATGAACGCCGGTGAAGTGGTGCCGGCCATCGGCAACGCTGCCGAAAACGTTGCGCCCCGGCGTTCGTGCGACACCATGCGCCGCATCGTAGCGAGCGGGTTGCACGCCGCGGCGATCGCGCACTTGTTCGTCGGCGTGGCCGTTCCGTGGCTTGCCGGTGCACCGTTCGACGATGCGTATCGCCGCGGCATCGCGCTGCATTTCCGGGCCGGCGCGACACCGGTACCGGCGCGCGCGGCAGATATGGCGGATGTCGCTGATCGCCGCGACGGTGTTCCGGTGCCCGACCGCCGAGCACGCGCTGCGTGACCTGACGAATCGGCCGCACGCCGATTTTGCCTGCACGGCATGCCGTTTCCCGCGCCGTCGTGTTTAAATCGGCGTGAACGCGCTCGGGGCGTGTCGTGCGTCCCGAGCGCTCGCATCCGACCTCACAAGGAGACTGCATGCTGCACATCCTCGGCAAGATCCCGTCCATCAACGTCCGCAAGGTACTGTGGCTGTGCACCGAGTTGAACCTGCCGTTCGAACAGGAAGACTGGGGCGCGGGTTTTCGCACGACCAACGATCCGGACTATCTCGCGCTGAATCCGAACGCGCTCGTGCCCGTCATCAAGGACGATGATTTCGTGCTCTGGGAATCGAACACGATCATCCGCTACCTCGCGAACCGCTATGGCGGCGATGCGCTCTATCCGGCCGAGCCGCGGGCGCGTGCGCGGGTCGATCAATGGATCGACTGGCAGGGCGCGGACCTGAACCGTTCGTGGATCGGCGCGTTCCTCGGCCTCGTGCGGAAATCGCCCGATCATCAGGATCCGGACGCCATCGCGCAGTCGATCGCGGGCTGGACGAAGCACATGCGCGTGCTGAACGCGCAGCTCGAATCGACCGGCGCGTTCGTGGCCGGCGGCACCTTCACGCTCGCGGACATTCCGATCGGCCTGTCGGTGAACCGCTGGTTCGGCACGCCGTTCGAGCATCCGGATTTCCCGGCGGTGTCGCGCTATATCGAGCGTCTTGCGACGCGCGAAGGCTTCAAGACCTACGCCGGCAGCGCGAATCCGTGACGCATCGCAGGTAGCGCGCGGCGCGGCGGCATGCATGGGCCAGCGGGCTCGCCGGCCTGTCGTCAAGCGCCGGGCGCCGGCACCGCGTCGAGCACGCGCGCGAGAAACGCGTCGTGATTCCACGCGGATTCCGGCCGCGACAGCCCGAGCCGCACGACCACCAGCTGACGGCTCGGCACCACGCTCACGAACTGGCCTTCATGGCCGACCGCATGAAACGCGTCGGCCGGCATCGCGCTCGCATGCGGATCGCGATCGTTGAACGGCTCCGGCACCTTGACCCACAGATGCGCGCCGAATTCCTGGCGCGGCGACTGCGGCGTCGCGCGCGTCAGGTAGCGCACCCAGCCCGCCGGCAGCAGCCGCTGCCCGTTCCACTCGCCGTCCTGCAGCAGAAGCTGCCCGAAGCGCGCCCAGTCGCGCGCGCTCGCATACATGTACGACGAGCTGCCGAGCGTGCCGGACGCATCGGGCTCGAACACCGCGCTGCGCATCCCGAGCGGCGCGAACAGCGCGCGGCGCGGAAACGCGAGGTAGTCATCGTCGCTGCCGCCCATCGCTTCGCGCATCACGCGCGCGATGATCGCGCTCGTGCCGCTCGAGTAGTACCACTGCGTGCCGGGTGTCGCGGCGAGCGGTTTCGCCGACGCGAACCGCGCGGTATCGGGCTGCGTGAACAGCATCACGGCGACGTCGGACAGCGGGTCGTCGTAGTCCTCGTTGAATTGCAGGCCGCTCGTCATCCGCAGCAGCTCGTCGAGCGTGACGGCCGCGCGCGGGTCGCCGCTGCCGCGCCATTCGGGCAGCAGCGCCGACGCGTCGGGCGACAGCTTGTGCTGCGCGACGAGCATGCCGACCAGCGCGGCCGTCACGGTCTTCGTCATCGACCAGCCGGGCAGCGGCGTGTCGGCCGTGAAGCCGGGCGCATAACGTTCGGCGATCACCTGGCCGCTCCACATCACGACGACCGCGCGCGTGCGCCGCGGCCGCGCCGGATCGGGTTCGTCGAATGCGCGGTCGAGCGCGGTCTGCAGCTTGTGTGTGTCGATGCCGGCGGGCGGCGCGGCGGGTGCGGGTTGCGCGGGCGGCGGGTCGGGGAGAACGGGCAACGCGGCCGGCAATGTGGCAGACGACGGCCCGAGTGCGAGCGTGCAGCCGAGCCCGGGCCGGAAGTCGGCTTCGCGCCCGGCGAAGCCGGCGAAGGTCGCCACCGCACGATGATGGTCGGGATCGAGCGACGGACGCACCAGCTTCAGCAGCGGATGCACGCCGGCCATGATGTCGACGTCGATCACGGACGCGGCCGGGCGGCCCGACACGAACACGCCGGAGCACAGCGCCTTCGCGGCATAGCCGGTCGCGATCGGCGCAAGCCGCGACAGCATGTATCCGGCATAGCCGATCGCGGCCAGCAGCACGAGGGCGGCGCCCCGTCGGATCAACGTCTTGATGGGTGTCGTCATGCGCGAGCGTCCTTGGTTGTCTGCAGGCGGGCCATGAACCGGCAGTGTCGCAGGTTCGGGCAAGCGGTGGCAATCGCGGGTGCTGGCGACGCCGGGTGGCGTCGATCGGGCGCATGTTGCCCGGCGTGTGCGAATCGTATGTGTCGATCGGTTACGTGAACGGGCCGCACGCGGCCCGTTCACGCGGCGCGTCATTGCGTGTTGTCGTTGTCCGAACGCAGTGTCCAGACCGTCGCGGTATTCGTGTTGTCGTCGACGGCCGCGAATTGCGGCTGGCCTTTGCTGCCTCGCCCGAATGCAAGGCCGAATGCCGCGCCCGGCACGATATCGACCTGCATCTGCGCGACGAAGCGCCCGTCCACCGTGAATTCGACGATCTCGCTCGGATGCAGCGGGTCGGCGTTGACCGCGTCGCCGTTCGCGGTCACGAGATGGCCGTTCGGCGCGAGCGCCAGCGCGAGCGGGCCGTGCAGGTGCTTCGTGTCGAAGTAGATCATCCGGCCGACGCCGCCGTTGCGGTTCGTCGACGCGGCGTTCTGGATCGCGAACACCGCGTTGTCGCCGGTGGACGCGACATACAGGACGTCGACGTTCGGGGCGTACGCGAGGCCGGTCGGGCCGACGACGAGTGCATTGGGATCGGTCCGGTTCACGTAGCCCGATGCGATGATGCGCGAGCTCGGCAGCATCGTGACGCCGTCGTTGCCGATCGCCAGTTCGATCCGCGCGACCGTGCCGTTCAGCACGTTCGACACGAACGCGGTCACGCGCTGGCCGCGATCGATCACGGTCATGTCCCACGGCCCGTCGAGCAGTGTGGCGCTGACCAGTTGCGTGACGAGATTGCCTTGCGGATTGATGACGAGCAGCGAGCCCGGCGCGACCACGGTCTTGCCGTCCGGCGCCGGCACGTTGCCGGCCAGCACGAAGCCGCTGCGCAGCACCGCGAGCGCGGTCGTCAGGCCGAGATTGCGGCCCTGGAAGAACGTTGCCGGCGTATTGCCGGGCGACAGCTTCACGATCGTCGTGCCGGTGCCTTGCAGGTTCGACGCCGCGTTGAAGTTGGACACGACGACGTCGCCCGGTTTCAGCGGGCTCCAGGTCGGCACGCCGCGCGGCACGAACGCGATGCCGTACGGATTGAGATCGCCGTTGGCCGGCACGGTCGATGCGGTGACCGACGAAGGCGGCAGGATGATGTCGTTGCTGCCGGCCCACGCGAACGTCGACGACAAGGCGGCCAGCCCGGCGGCGCAAGCCGCGCGGCATAACGTGCGCGCCAGCGCGTGCGAGGCGCGCGCGTATGCCGGCGGGTGCGCGGCGAAGACGGGCGGGGCGGGGGAACGACAAGTGGGGAGAGGGTCCATGGCATGACTCCGGTTGATGAACGCGAGCAGTCATCCCGGCTGCCGGCCAGCGCAGCCGACGGGTGTCCGGCGCGGGGTCGCGATCTTGCCGCGCGAACCCGCGCTCGAAATAAACGGATGGCGACGGCTGCTTATTCCATCCGGCTGTGCACGTTGCATGCGCGCCGGCATCGATTGTTCGCTGCAATGGCGACACGACCTGACAAGTTGAAATATCGAGCGCCGAAGGCCGATAATCGTCCGGCATCGAATGCTCACCCTGTTCAACCGTTATCGGAAACCGCCATGTCCTACGACAACAACAACCCGTTCGCAAAAATCCTGCGTGGCGAACTGCCGTGCGTGAAGGTCGCGGAAGACGACGCGACCCTCGCGATCATGGATCTGATGCCGCAGGCCGACGGTCACGTGCTCGTGATCCCGAAGGAGCCGGCCGCGCAGATCTTCGAGCTGTCCGGCGACGCGGCCGCGGCCGGCATCCGCATGACGCAGCGCGTCGCGGCAGCCGTGCGCGCGGCGCTCGAGCCGGACGGCGTGTTCATCGGCCAGTTCAATGGCGCGGCGGCGGGCCAGACGGTCCCGCACGTGCACTTCCACGTGATCCCGCGCTGGGAAGGCGCCGAGCTACGGATGCATGCGCGCGACATCGCCGACGCGGCAACGCTCGAATCGATCGCGCAGCGCATTCGCGCGCGTTTTGTGTAACGGATCAACGGCACGCGGCGCGGCACGGCGGCCGAGAACCGGCCGGCTGCCGCGCCGTCGTCGCCTGTTTCGGCGGTCACGCGAAGTAACACGTGTAACCGCCGGCGAAACTCGGCTCGGCAAGCTCGGCGCTAGACTCCGCGCATTACTTCATCGAGCGACAGGAAGAGCGGATCGCTTCTTCGTGCCGGCCGCCGTCGCTTACGGCGGCATGGTCTTCGCGAGGTGTCATTCGTCTTTCGCGCCGGGAATCGAGCCATGTCCAGACTTCTCATCACGCTTGCCCTGATCGGCGGCCTGTCCGGCTGCTACGTCGCGCCGCCGTACGGTTACGCGCCCGCGCCGGCCTACTACGGCTACGCGCCGGCGTATTACGCGCCGCCCGTCAGCGTCGGGATCGGCGGCAACTTCCGCATCCGCTGATCGGGTACCCGGCGCGGGCCTTGCCCGCACCGGTTCGCTGCCCCTCACCGGAAGGTTCGCGCGGATTCGCGCGCCGCATGACGACGGCACGCTGCGCATCGTGCGCGCGGTTCCTATACTTCACAGGAAAGCGCATCCTGTGAGGCCGCCATGTCCGTCACACGCAAGGTCGCTGTCCTGTCGGGCGTATCGACGCTCGTCTATCTCGGGCTCGCCGTGCTCGGTTTCGGCGGGTTCGCCGCCTTTTTCTCGCATCCGCCGCTGATCGTCATCGTCGTCGCGACACTCGCGATGGCCGTCGTCGCAATGTTCACCGAAGGCAACCTGAGCGCCGGCGAGCGCGAGAACCGCGACAACCGCTGGGTGCTCGCGGCATTCGCGGTGAGCGGCTTCCTGCTCGCGTATCTGCCCGCGCTGACCGACCGGCTCGATTTCTGGACCCTCGGCGGCGATACGGTGCGATGGTTCGGCGTCGCGCTGTACATCGCGGGCGGGGCGCTGCGCATCTGGCCCGTGTTCGTGCTCGGCAAGCGCTTCAGCGGGCTCGTCGCGATCCAGCCGGGCCATACGCTCGTGACCGACGGCATCTATCGCCGCATCCGCAATCCGAGCTATCTCGGCCTGCTCGTCAATTCGGTCGGCTGGGCGCTCGCGTTCCGCTCGGGCGTCGGCGTGCTGCTGGTCGCGCTGATGACGGTGCCGCTCGTCGCGCGTATCCGCTCCGAGGAAGCGCTGCTGCGTTCGCAATTCGGCGCCGAATACGACGCGTATTGCGCGCGGACCTGGCGGCTGCTGCCCGGCGTGTACTGACCCTTCATCCCACCCCGACCGTCGTTTCGGCGCTCGCTCGCGACACGTGCCCGATGTGTTGCCACGTGTGTCTCGAACGTGCGACGTTGCGCGTGGCCGGTCTGCCATTCGTGACGGCCGGACCGCCGCCGAAGCCAATACCGGCAAGGGTTTCAGGCGATTTCGCGGAGCGCGTTCGAGGTCCGTTATTCGCAAACAACTTGTTACCAGAATGTCCACATCAAGGGTGTGGGACCGATGCTATTCTTCGCCGCAAGCTCAATGAAATGAATTGGTCCGGGGTTCGGCACAATGCCTGAATCGATGTCGATCGATTCAGATCGTCGTACCGAGCGGACCTTCGATAACCAGATTGCGAACAAGGAAGAATACGGGAATGTGGAAGAAAATCGCCCCCGCTC
Source organism: Burkholderia sp. DN3021 (assembly GCF_049805555.1). Lineage (NCBI taxonomy): Bacteria > Pseudomonadati > Pseudomonadota > Betaproteobacteria > Burkholderiales > Burkholderiaceae > Burkholderia > Burkholderia sp. DN3021. The sequence continues at coordinate 113,931 of NZ_JBNCAB010000011.1, forward strand.
TCGTCGTCGCCGCGCTGACCGGCACGACTGCACTGCCGGCATTGGCCGGTGACTTGAACAACGCGCTTGGCGGCGCGCTCGGCGGGGTTGCCGGCGCAGCGGTCGGCGGCGCGGTCGGCGGCAGCACCGGCTCGGTAATCGGCGGCGCCATCGGCGGCGGCGCGGGTGGTGCGGTGACGTCGAACCGTCGCGAGCGCACCGGCGCGATCATCGGCGGCGCACTCGGCGGCGGCGCAGGTAC
>NZ_JBNCAB010000012.1:0-113781 GCF_049805555.1 Burkholderia sp. DN3021
GTGCACTGCACAGGTGTCATGCGCGGCCGGGGGGGGGGGGGCGGGGCCGCCCCCGCCGCCGCCGGGGCCCCCCCCCCCCCCCCCCCCGCGCGCGCCGACGGCGGACGAAAGCACGTTGCTGGAGATCTGGCAGCGGATCTTCAAAAGAAACGACATCGCGGTCAGCGACAATTATTTCGACCTCGGCGGACACTCGATCATCGCGATCCAGCTGATGGCCAATGTCGAAAAAGCGTTCGATCGCCGGCTGCCCATTTCCTGTCTGTTCGAGAATCCGACCGTCGAGAAACTGGCGGCGGCATTGGCCGGGAAAGCGCCGGCCGCCCCCGCCGGCGGACTCGTGCCGATCCGGGACGGCGGTCCCGCCGCGCCGCTTTTCCTCCTTCCGGGCGCCGGCGGGAACGTGGTCTACTTCCACCCGCTCGCGAACCACCTGAGCGAAGCTCACGCGGTGCACGGCCTGGAAGCGCTCGGCCTCGACGGCTCCTGCCTGCCGCTCACCCGCGTGGAAGACATCGCGGCCCGTCATATCGAATCCATCTGGCCGCTGGTGGGCGCCGGTCCGTACTACCTGGCGGGCCACTCGTTCGGTGCGCAGGTGGCGCTCGAAATGAGCCGGCAGCTCGTCGCCAAGGGCGCGGTCGTCGAACTGCTGGCGATCTTCGACGCTTCCGCGCCCATCGACAGCCCGGCCGCAACCTACTGGCAAGACTGGGACGACACCGAATGGCTGGTCGCGATCGCCCACGAAATCGGCACCTTCCTCGGGGCCGACCTTCAGGTGACGCGAGAAGACCTCGTCCAGCTCGACCCCGACGGCCAGGCCGGCCTGATCCTCGACCGAATCGGCGACCGCGGCAACTGGTTTGCGGATGCCGGATCCGACCGCCTGCGCGCCTATCTACGTGTCTATCAGGCCAACTTCAAATCGCGCTACGCGCCGCAAGCCGACCCGCTTCCCGTGCCGATCGCCTTGTTCCGCAGCACCGAGCGGGATCCCGGCGACTACGATCCGTCGCCCGAGATCGCGCAGCTCCGCCTCGACCCGACCTGGGGGTGGTCCCGCTTCTCGGCGCTGCCCGTCGAGGTGATGGACGTACCCGGCGACCACCTGACCATGCTGCTCGACCCGCACGTCGCCAACCTCGCTACCCGCGTCAATCAGTTTCTGGAAAAAAAACGCTCATGAAATCAGCACAGACGATCGACAACGCTTTCGCCCGCAAGGTCTGCATCAATCTGGACCGGCGCCCCGACCGCTGGGAAGCGATGCAAAGAAAATTCGCCGAACAGAACATCCTCACGGTGGAACGACTGCCCGCCGTCGATGCAAGGCTGGTGACCGTGCCGCCATCCTTGAGCCATATGCGTCCGCAGGACTACGGCTGCACGATGAGCCATCTTGCCGCCGTGAAGCAGGCCAAGGCCGCAGGCGCGAGCGAAGTCCTGATCTTCGAAGACGACGCCTTCTTCGACCCCGACTTCGCCGCGCGCTTCCCCGAGTTCATCGCGCAAGTGCCGAAAGACTGGCACATGCTGTTTCTGGGCGCCTATCATTTCACGCCCCCCATTCCCGTCGCGCCGAACATCGTCAAGGCCGTGGAGACGCTCACCGCGCACGCCTACGTCGTCAGGGACTCGCTTTACGACGCATTCATTGCGATCAACGAAAACCCGCCGGCGATCAACGACCGCAACAACCTCATGCTGCAGCAGAAGTTCAATTGCTACTGCTTCGAACCCAATCTGGTCGGACAGGAGTCCGGCTACTCCGACATCATGGACGAAGTCATGCCGGAAAAGCCGCTGACCTATTCCTTTCCGATTCCGGATGGCTGGTAACGCCTGCGGCCGGCGCGCGCTGCGATCCCTTGCGGTCCCTATCTCAACAGGCCATTGAAGCTCATGAAAACCATCACCGTTGACCTCGAAACGGAGTTCGTAAAGTCCGCGCTCGATTCGCTCCACCGGGACTGCAAGCTCGGCGAGGCAATTTCGCTGGCTTATGGGAAATGCGAATCGATCGACGACGTGATCGATCTGATTTTTCCGTTGATCACGAAGACACGGCGGGTTGATTACATCCTGATGTACAGCATCGAAAGGAATCCCCGCACCCTCCTGCAGTTTCTTCGACTGATCGAAGCGCGGTTGACACGGAACGATAGCTGGACAGTCGCGTCGGTCGAGGCTTCGTTGCGTAGCGTGGCCGATTCATCGGGCCTCGGTTGGGACCGTGCGCAGCGCTTGCTGAAGTGCTGCATCCTGTTTTCCGACTCGCCGCTGGAAATCGTGGAAAGCATCGCGTTCCTCGGCAAGCACGAAACCTCGTCGAGATTGAGATCAGCGGCACAAAACGTCGAACTCAGCCACCTGATCAACTGAACGATATTGGCGACTCATGGATTCCGCTCAAAGTAAATCGCCGCCGTGGCATTCGGCCGTCACCCTGATGTGGCGCAGTCATCCCTGGTTGACCCTGGGCACGGTCCTTACGGGCCTCGTCAGCGGCATTGCGTCGATCGTGGGCGTCGGATTGATCAGCAGGGTGCTGCATGACCAGGACGACCGACAGACGCTGCTGACGATATTCATTGCGGTGAACGTCATCGCGGTTTTCTGCAGGAGCAGCGCCGCCGTGATGCCCTCCTATGCCTGCATGAAAGTCATGACGAGACTGCGCGTCAATCTATGCAAAAGGATCCTGGCGACCCCACTGGATGAAATTGACCGACGCGGCGCCCCGAATATCCTGACCATGCTGACGCAGGACATTCCGCAGTTGAGCCAGACCCTGCTCACCATACCGACGATCATCGTTCAGTCCGTCGTCCTGGTATGCAGCATCGCCTATCTCGCCTATCTGTCGTGGATTGTCTTCGCTTCGACAATCACCCTGACAATCGTTGGCCTGGCGCTTTATCTGTTTTTCTATCGAAAGGCGGTCAATTTCACGGAAAGAGTTCGCGATGAATTTGTCCAGTTCAATGAATATACCCATGGCCTCGTGTTCGGAATCAAGGAACTCAAGCTCAACAGGACCAGACGACGTTGGTTTACCAGGGCTGCGATCGAATTATCATCGAAGCGCGTGGCAGGATTCAATTACATAGAACGCTTCTGGTTCATGAGCGGCGACAGCATTGGCCAGATCACGGTAGCGGTCCTGCTCGGATTTTTGCTTTTCGGCGTACCTTCGTTCGGCGTCGTGGACCCCTCCGTACTCACGGCGAGCATTCTGGCCGTTCTCTACATGATGGGGCCTTTGACCATGCTGATCAGTATTCTGCCGATCGTGGCCGAAGGCAAAACCGCGCTCGCCCGGCTGGCGGAATTCGGTTTCTTGATCGATGACGGCGAGGATTCGCGCAAGGAACCGCCCCATCCGCGCACCAGGGAATCCTCGGCGAATCCATGGCAACGCATTGAGCTGAAAGATGTGACGATGAACTATCGTGACAACGATTCGTCGGTCGATTTTGTGCTCGGCCCCATCAATATGTCGATTCATGCCGGAGAACTCGTCTATGTCATCGGTGGAAACGGCAGCGGCAAAAGCACGTTGGGCAAAGTCCTCAGCGGCCTCTATGTGCCTACCGAAGGCCATATTGCCCTTGATGGAAAAGTCGTTGACGACGATGCCAGGGAACGGTACCGCAACCTGTTTTCCGCCGTCTTTACCGATTTCCATTTGTTCAATCGCATCATAGGGCCGGACCGCGAAAATGCAAGCATCGAGCTTGCCCGCAAATATCTTGAAACACTGAAATTGGCGGACAAAATAGAGATTGATGGCAAGAATTACTCGACAACCCGGGCCTTATCGACAGGGCAACGCAAGCGATTGGCGTTGCTTTGCGCCTATATCGAGGATCGTCCGATTTACATCCTGGACGAATGGGCTGCCGATCAGGATCCGGTGTTCAAGAGATTTTTCTATGAAGTGCTGGTTCCCGATCTGAAATCCCGCGGGAAATGCGTCATTATCATTACCCACGACGATCAGTACTTCAAGCTCGCAGATCGGGTCATTCGCCTGGATAGCGGCCGCATCTTCTCCGATACGGCCATGTGTGCCGTCCGGGCCGAAGTTGCGGGATGAGCAGCGATCCGGATGCAGTGCGCGCGTTGCAGCTCCGCGCAGATCCAATCCGCCGCACCGTCCCGCGACCGAATGGCCGGCGTTCATCGATCCCGGGCAACTCGATCTGCAATCGCGACGCCGGCCGATCGCTCTTCGCATTATTTAAAGAATCCGCGTCAATGCCAAAATAATTCAATCAATCAGGGTCAACCGATTTTCCTTTCATCAAGCGGCATTCAGCCACTGCCGAGATCTCGCCGCGCGTCGACAGCGCGGCGAGCTCGCGAACGCCACCGCAATTCGCCTGTCCCGGCTATCCGTTACAGACGCGTTCGCCACCGGGTGTTTAAATCATGTCGGTAACCATGCGCACAAGCGCAGCTTCAACGTCTCACCAGGAATCCGTTCATGGAGTTCAGCAGATTGTTCGCACACGTCGGCGAAGCGATCTCAAGCAGCGGGAGCCGACGCTTTCCCCGAGTGATGTACAGCCTGATCTCTGCGGCCGTCCCCGTCGACGAGATCCGCATTTCGGAGCTCGCGGTCGACGCGACGCCTGACGGCGATCTCGCGGTGCGCAGCCTCGGCGCGGTCGGCGCGGCGCTCGCGAAGGCCGGCCCGGCAGCCGCCTGTTACGGGCCGCAGATGCCGCCGCGCTCGGGCGCGAGCTGCGTGCACGTCGATGACACGCTCGCGGGCCACGGCCCGACCCACGCGCTGCTCCATCGCTTCGTCCTCATGCAGGCTGCGATCGTGCCGCCGCGTTGCGCGCAGTTCCATCTCTTGACCCGCAAGCGGGGCCACTATTACCTGATCTCGCTGTATCGCACGAACACGTTCGACGACTTCTCGTCGCGGGAGCAGGCCGTCCTCAAGGAGCTCTCGCACGTGCTGTTTCCGATCGTCGAGACCCATGTCGCGGCGCTCGATTCGGCTCCGCCGGCCGCCCACGCGGCCGCCGCCGCGCCGCCGGCGACCCAATCGGGCCGGGAGCGCGTGGCGCGGCGGTTCGCCGACCGTCTGCGGCAAGCCGGCGTCAAGCTGTCGACGCGCGAGATCGAGGCATGCACGGCGCTGCTGGCCGGCGACACGGTGCCCGCCATCGCCGTGCGTTTCGCGCTGCGCGAAAGCACCGTCGAGACCTACCTGAAGCGGGCAGCCGTCAAGCTCGGCTTCGGCGGGCGCCATGGTCTCACGCGCTGGATGCTCGACGAGGCGGCAGGGGCCGCGGGCGAGGCCGCGACTGGAGCACGCCGAGACGGCACGAGAAGCGTGCGGCGCGACTGCGCATCGCCATACATCGGCACCTGAAGCGTCGGCACCCGAAGGCTAGCGGTCCGAAAGCGCGTGCCGGTGCCGCGGCGCGCCAGGAGCTGCAGCCCGCGCGACGCCGACGCGGGCTGCGTGCAAAACAGCATCGGATAGCTGCCGCCGGCCACCACCTCGAGCCGCACGTCGGCAATCAGGCCGACGACGAAGGCCGAGCCGCCGCACCCGGTGACATCGTCGTCATCGCCCGCGACGAGAGCGCCGGCGCGCGCACGCGCGCCAGCAATCCCGGCACGCCGGCCGGCGGCGCTGGTCGCGCGCCGGGTATCGGCGCCCGCGCACGGCGTGACGGCATCACGCCGCCGACGCGCACGGCACGTAATCGTCGATCATCCATTTCGTGAGCCCGTGCCGGCCGCTGATGCCGAGCTTCACCGCGGCGCGCTTGATGTACGTCTCGACCGTACTCTCCTTCACACCGAGCTCGCCGGCCAGTTCTCGCAGCATCTTGCCCGCGAGCAGGCCGAGGCACACTTCGCTTTCGCGCGCCGACAGCACGACCGCCGCGCGCGCAAGCCGCGATTCGAACTCCTGGCGCAGCGCCTCGACGGCGGGCATCGTCGTGCCTTCGAGGTCGCCGTGCCGGCGCGTCGACGCATGCCACTCGACGAGCGGCAGCAGCGTATCGGCGAAATTCTTCAGGAACGACATCTCGTGCAACGAGAAGTCGCAATGCGACGCTGTTCGATGCAGCGAGATCACGTAGCGGCGATTCGCCTTGCACGACACGAGATGGCACTGAAATCCCCCTTCCGGTCCACGCGGCGGCGCGACTTCGCGGTCATTGCCGCTCCGCATCAGCGGATTGATGTGAATGAGCTGCCGGTCGCAAGCGGCCACGATCCGGTTCAACAGCGAATGCGCTGCCGGCGGCCGCTCGCCATGCGCGGCCGGCCCGCTGCCGCGCCCGTCGTCACCCGGCGCGCCGAATGCGCCGAGCGATTGCACGTGGACGACTTCGCCCGCCGGCTCGTCGAGCGTCCATTCAGTCATCCGGGTGATCGCGAGCGGAATCGATTCGACCAGCAATGCATGCATGTCGGATGCGAACCGCTCACTGCCGGCGCTCGAAATCACCTTCCCGAGCTTCGAGAACATCGCGAACATCTGACTCTCCTTGTTTCCTTGTTGTGCGTGCTTGAGGACGGCGGCGCAACGCCGGCGCGGGCGAGCCGGCGCGGTTTGCGCGGCGCGCGTTTCGGCACGCGCCGTCATGCGTTCTCGCGTTGCGGTGCGCGCCGATGTGTTCGGCTCACGCGAAACGGCGGCGCGCCGTGCTCTGTTCAGTTCGATGCGAGATCGCCCCCGCGAGAAGCTGAAACGTCCATTTCAGTCATCGAGCGTTGCTGATTGAAAATGGGCTGCCGCCGGACGCGCTGAAGGCCTGAATCGGAAAACCCGGCGCCGGCCAGGAGCGGGTGCGTTCCCGATGAACTCAACGAAAAATCATGAACAAAAAGCGAGATGATCCTTTCCATTGAATTTGATCCATGAATATCCCAGCCGCGTATGATAGCGACGATTTAAAATATCTGCAGTTAGCGTGGCATTCGTTTTCTTAAATCTCTCCGCTTGCAGACCAAAAATCGATCAACTTGCAAGCCGCTCATGAGCAAAATTATGGTAGATCAATATAAATCGATATTTATTTACCACGAAATTTTGTAATAGTCGCCCGGAAACCGCCTACCATGGATTTTCGTCCAACAGGTCTTGTTCGAGAGAAGAATCGGCGAATTTCATCACATCGCTCCCGCTCACCACGCAGCCCCAAGCACTTTCCTCCAGATATTGTTTCGATTCGATCAACGATCGATTCAATCTGCGCGACGGAAAAGCATAATTATTTTGCTCCTACTTGCGGCAGCGCCGTCGATTACACCGTCAGGCGATAAAAATCGCCGCAATCAACATATACAGCGCCGCCGATACGGGCGTTGCAAAATATCAACAAATCGCGAAATCATTGTCCGTCACAAAATATCCATATTGAATCGCACGCAATTTACCCGCCCCACCGCTTGCCGCCCGACAGATAAATTGCTACGCTTTTCCGGCGAAATAAACGACAAACCGTCGCCCGATTTTGAACTACAAGCGGGTTTATTTAAAAAAATGAAACATGAAAATTAATATGCACGTTCAATCATCTTTTATCGATCGTCGCGGCTAGCGTTTCGTCACACGCTATTCAGTCGAATCTCCATATCCACCTGCCGGCAGGACAGGCCGAGACGGCCAGTTGCAAAAGTCGTCGGCGGTTTTTCGATTCCCTTCCAGACGTCCGTGATGACGCGCGGCCGCGCATTGTCAAACGCACCGTCCTCTTTTCAATCCCGGCCCGCCAACGCGCAACGCTTCCCGCGCGTCACGCCTGCTTGAATCACCACACTGGCCTCAACGCGTCATTTGTCGTCTTTCCAATCTGTCAAACAATTCCGAGAAATTGGAGCACACCATGAGTCACGACTTTCGAGACGAACCTGCGCCGCGTCGCGCCTTCCTGGCCAACATGGCGAAACTCGCGGCGGCCGGCGTCGTCACCGGCTGGACACCGGTCTACCAGATTGCGGCGCACGCGCTGACGGCCGGCGCGACACCGCCCGGCTTCCCGGCCGACATCCCGCTTTACAAGCAGGCGTTCCAGAACTGGAGCGGCGAGATCGCCGTGCAGGACGTATGGACCGCCGCGCCACGCTCCGCCGACGACGTCGTTGCGACGGTCAACTGGGCCCGCGCGAACGGCTATCGGGTACGTCCGCGCGGCTACATGCACAACTGGTCGCCCCTGACGCTGGACCCAAGCGCCGGCGCCGCGAACCTCGTGCTGCTCGATACGACGAAGTCGTTGACGGCCGTCTCCGTCGACACGTCGGCGAGCCCGGCGCGCGTCACCGCGCAAACGGGCGTCTCGCTGGAGTCGCTGCTCGCGACGCTCGAGCAATCTGGCCTCGGCATGGTCGCCGTGCCTGCGCCGGGCGGCATCACGCTCGGCGGTGCGCTTGCGATCGACGCGCACGGCACCGCCGTACCGGCGGCCGGTGAAACCTTGCAACCGGGCCACACCTACGGCTCGCTAAGCAATCTCGTGGTCGCGCTGACCGCCATCGTGTTCGATCCGGCCCGGCAGCAATACGTGCTGCGCCGGTTCGAGCGCAGCGATCCCGAGATCGGCGCGTTCCTCGCGCACATCGGGATGGCGTTCGTCGTCGAAGTTACGCTGACGGCAGGCCCGAACCAGCGGCTGCGCTGCCAGAGCTTCGTCGACATTCCGTCTTCCGAACTATTTGCGCCGGCCGGCACGCCCGGCCGAACGATCGCGTCGTTTCTCGATCGAGCGGGCCGGATGGAAGCGATCTGGTTCCCGTTCACGACGTGCCCGTGGCTCAAGGTCTGGACGCCGACGCCCAGCAAGCCGTTCCTGTCGCGCACCGTCACGCAGCCGTACAACTATCCGTTCTCCGATTCGATCTCGCAGTCCATCTCGGATCTCGTCAAGCGGATCGTGATCAACGGCGAAGGCGCATTGACGCCGTTGTTCGGCCAGACGCAGCTGGCGATCACGACCGCCGGCCTCGCGCTCACGCTCAGCGGGGACATCTGGGGCTGGTCGCGCACCGTACTGCAGTACATTCGGCCGACGACGCTGCGCGTCACCGCGAACGGCTACGCGGTACTGGCGCGACGTGCCGACGTGCAACGCGTGATCAGCGAATTCGTGCAGTTCTATCAGAATCGCATCGACGCATACAAGGCGCGCGGCGAGTACCCGATCAACGGTCCCGTCGAGATCCGGGTCACCGGTCTCGACAAGCCGGCCGATGCCGGCGCCGGCGCGGTCGTTCCCACGCTGTCCGCGCTCAAGCCGCGCCCCGATCATCCGGAATGGGACATCGCCGTATGGTTCGATATCCTGACGTTACCGGGCACGCCTGGCGCCGATCGCTTCTATCGCGAGATCGAGCAATGGATGCTCGCAAACTACACCGGTTCGTATGCAACGCTGCGTCCCGAATGGTCGAAGGGCTGGGGCTATACCGACACGGCCGCCTGGCAGGATGGCACTATGCTCGCCACCACGATCCCGAACCTGCATCGTGAAGGCCAGCCGCCGTCGAGCAGCTGGGATGCGGCGCGCGCGACCCTCGAACGCTACGACCCGCACCGGATCTTCCGGTCGCCGCTGCTCGATCGGTTGATGCCGTAGCAATCCCGACGGAAGCCGGCGCGGCGCGCTGCCATGTGCGCAGCGCGCCGCGCGCGAGAACTCTTTTGAACATGGCGGGAAGATTCCGGGCCCCTCTCGACCGGTTCAGGTATCTGTCGGTGCATCGTTTCCGCCCCCTACCGGGGTTGCACCGATTCTTTCCGTACCTGTCTTCGCCTTCCCGCAGCAGGCGGACCATCAGCCGCCTCTTCTCCACTTCCTCCGAACCGGCAGCCCGAATTGCCTGAGCAGGCATCCGGGCCGCTCGTCGCAGCAGCACGCCCCCGCGCACCGCCATTTCCTGCCGAACCCGCTCACACACCGCCGACAAACGGCGATTCGTGACTGCGGAGTACAAGTTCTTATGCCGTTTTGTCCGTTTATCGGCCGCTCGCCACACACGATACTGCGCACCATCCGGCGCGTGGCGCCTCACTCGACAATTCGCACGAATATGAACCGATACCCAGGATTGAAGCGCGTCGCTCGACGGGCCGCGCTTGCGGCCGTTCCGATGGCCGCGCTCGTCGCGTTGTCCGGCTGCCAGTCGGACGACAAGGCGGCGGCCGCGACGCCGAGCGTGATCGTCAGCCCGCCCGTCGCCCGCGACGTCAACGACGTCGACGTCTATACCGGACGCTTCGAAGCCGTCGATACCGTCGACGTGCGCCCGCGGGTGAGCGGCTATCTCGACAAGGTAGCGTTCCAGGACGGTGCAAACGTTCGGAAGGGCGACCTTCTGTTCGTCATCGATCCGCGCCCGTATCAGACGGCCGTCACGGCCGCGCAAGGCGCACTCGAACGCGCGCAGTCGCAACTGAAGCTGAGCCGGCAAGATTTCGAACGGGCCAGCGTCCTGATCAAGACCGACACGATCGCACAGAGCCTCTACGACCAACGCCGCCAGGCCGTGCAAAGCGCACAGGCCGAGGTAACGAGCGCACAAGGCGCGCTCGAGCGCGCACGGCTCGACCTGTCCTTCACGCGCATCGTCGCACCCATGTCCGGCCGCATCGGCCGCAAGCTCGTCAGCGAAGGCAACCTCGTGAAAGGCGGCGACAGCGACGCGACCGTGCTGACGACGATCGTGTCGCAGGATCCGATCGATATCTATTTCGACGTCGATGAAGAAAGCTACCTGCGCTACACGCGCGAAGCGCAGAAAAGCGGTGGCAATGCGTCGTCGCGGCGCGTTGCGATCGCACTGCCGGGCGACGCACAACCGTCGCTGACGGGCACGATGGATTTCGTCGACAACCGCCTCGACAACTCGACCGGCACGCTGCGGCAACGCGCGCGCGTCTCGAACCCGGACCGGCGCCTGAGCCCCGGCCAGTTCGGCCGCGTCTACCTGTCGAGCCGCGTCGCGCATCATGCGCTGCTGGTACCCGATTCGGCCGTCGCGACCGACGCGACGCATCGCGTGCTGTATTTCGTCGACGCGAAGGGCACGGTCGCGATCCGCCCGGTGACCCCCGGCCGCCTGCACGGCAACCTGCGCGAAATCGACGCCGGTCTGAACGCCGGCGACCGCGTGATCGTCGACGGTTTCCAGCGCGTACAGGCCGGCGACAAGGTCAAGGCCGTGCCGCGCGCGATCGATGCAACGAATACAGCCACGTTGGCCCAGGCAACCGACAAGGCCAGCGGCACGACCGGGAGCGCGCAATGAACCTCGGCCGCTTGTCCGTCCAGCAGCCGGTGCTCGCGATCGTCCTGTCGATCGTAGTGACGATCGCCGGTGCGTTGGCCTATTTCTCGCTCGCGGTGTCCGAGTACCCGGACATCGCGCCGCCGACTGTCGTCATCCAGGCAACCTATCCCGGCGCGTCTGCGGAAACCGTGTCGCAAACGGTATCGACACCGATCGAGCTCGAAGTGAACGGTGTCGAGGACATGCTGTACATGTACAGTCAGGCGACGTCGGACGGCAGCCTCAACATCACCGCGACGTTCAAGCCAGGCACGGATGTCGACAAGGCGCAGGTGCTCGTGCAGAACCGCGTCGCGCTGGCGACGCCGCGCCTGCCGGAGCCGGTGCAGCGTAGCGGCGTGTCGGTGCGAAAATCGTCGCCGACGCAGCTCGGCACGATCTTCCTGTACTCGCCGGACCAGCGCTACGACCCGCTGTACGTGTCGAACTACGCAATCCGCAACGTCGCGGACGTGCTGAAGCGTATCGACGGCGTCGGCGACATCAACCCGCTCGGCGCGCGCGAATACTCGATGCGCATCTGGCTCGATCCCGAGCGCGTCGCGTCGTTCGGCCTGAGCCCGAGCGACCTGATCGCCGCGGTGCGCGCGCAAAACACTCAACTCGCGGGCGGCGTGGTCGCCCAGGCGCCGATCACGAACCAGGCATTCCAGCCGAACCTGATCTTCGAAGGGCGGCTCAAGCGCCCCGAGGACTTCAGCAGCATCGTCGTCAAGCAAGGCAAGGACGGGCGGCTCGTGCGGCTGAAGGACGTCGCGCGCGTGGAAGTCGGCGCACTCGCATACGCGACCGACAGCTACATGCTGCGCCACCCGACGATCGCGCTGCAAGTGCTGCAGCAGCCCGGCGCGAACGCGGTCGCGACGATGGACGCGGTCGAGAAGAAGATGGCGGAACTGAGCAAGGACTTCCCCAAGGGCATCGTCTACAACATCGGCTACAACCCGACCGCGTTCATCGGCGACAGCATCCACGAACTGGTCAAGACCATCTACGAGGCCGTCGTGCTGGTCGTATTCGTCGTGCTGCTGTTCCTGCAGGGCTGGCGGCCGTCCATCATCCCGATCCTGTCGATTCCGGTGTCGCTCGTCGGCACATTCGCGGCAATGGCCGCGCTCGGTTATTCGATCAACAACCTGACGCTGTTCGGCCTCGTGCTCGCGGTGGGGATCGTCGTCGACAATGCGATCGTCGTCGTCGAGAACGTCGAGCGACACCTGTCGACCGGTGCAGGGCCGCGCGACGCGACATTGTTGACGATGAAGGAAGTCGGCGGCGCCCTGTTCGCGATCACGCTCGTGCTTTGCGCGGTGTTCGTGCCGACCTCGTTCATTCCCGGCATCTCGGGCCAGTTCTTCCGCCAGTTCGGCGTGACGATCGCCGTGTCGACAGCGATCTCGTTCTTCACATCGGTGACGCTCGCGCCTGCGCTATCGGCCATGATCCTGAAGGCGCATGCCGACGAACACGATTCGGCCGCGCCCGTGTCGCGGGTTGCCGCGTTGTTCGCGCCTGCAATGCGCGTCGTGCAGCGCTTCGCGAACGCGTTCAATCGCGTGTTCCAGCGCCTGTCCGATGCGTATGGCAGGCTGGTCCGGAAAGTTGTGCGAATTATCCCTGCGATGGCCGCACTGTACGTCGTACTGATCGCCGCGACCGGCTATCTGCTCGTATCGAGCCCGAAGGGCTTCATTCCGGCGCAGGATCGCGGCTACCTGGTCGTGCTCGTGCGGATGCCTGACGGTGCGACGCTCGAACGCACGAGCGCGGTCGCGCGCAAGATCGAGGACATCGCACTGTCAGTGCCGGGGGTCGCCCGCGTGCCGGTTTTTTCCGGCGTCAATGCGGCGACCGGTACGAATTCGTCGAACAGTGCCGGGTTGTTCCCGGTATTCAAGCCGTGGCCGGAACGCAAGACGCAGGGACTGACGATCGAGAAGATTGCAGCCGAGATGCGTCAACGGCTGGCAAGCGTCACGGAAGCGTCGATCGTCGTCGCGATGCCGCCGCCGGTGCAGGGCCTCGGCAGCACAGGCGGCTTCGCGATGCGACTCGAAGACCGCAACGGCCTCGGCACCGCCGCGCTCGCCAAGGCGACGCAGGAGCTCGTCGCCGCCGCCAACCGCACGCCCGGCATGGTCGGCGTCTATACGCCCTACTCCGCAACGAACCCGCAGGTGCATGTCGAACTCGATCGCGAGAAGGCCGAGATGCTCGGCGTGCCGAGCCAGGAAATCAACGACGCGGTCGAAACGTATTTCGGCTCGACCTACGTCAACGACTTCAACATCGTCGGGCGCACCTATCGCGTCACCGCGCAGGCCGACCTGCCATTCCGCGTCGACGCATCCGATCTCGCTCGGCTGAAGGTGCGCAACCGCGACGGCGACATGGTGCCGATCGGCAGCGTGACACGCATCGACGATACGCTCGGCGTCGATCGCGCGCCGCGCTACAACCTGTACCCCGCCACGGAAATCAATGGCGATACGGCACCGGGCCTCGGCTCCGGCTTCGCGATCAAGACGATGGAGACGCTCGCCAAACAGGTGCTGCCGCCCGGCATCTCGTTCGAATGGACCGATCTGTCGTACCAGGAGACCACGGCCGGCAACACGGGGCTGCTCGTGTTTCCGCTGTGCGTGCTGCTCGTGTATCTGGTGCTCGCCGCGCAGTACGGCAGCTGGAGCCTGCCCGCATCGATCCTGCTGATCGTGCCGATGTGCCTGCTTGCCGCATCGCTCGGCGTGCGCGGGCTCGGCCAGGACGTGAACATCCTCACGCAGATCGGCTTCATCGTGCTGGTCGGGCTTGCCGCCAAGAACGCAATCCTGATCGTCGAGGTCGCGCGGCAGCTGGAGGCCGACGGCATCGAACTCGTCGACGCCATCGTCGAAGCGTGCGTGCAGCGGCTGCGCCCGATCGTGATGACGTCGCTTGCGTTCATTCTCGGCGTCCTGCCGCTCGTGATATCCGAAGGCGCCGGCGCAGAAATGCGGCAGGCGGTCGGTGCGGCCGTGTTCTTCGGCATGATCGGCGTGACGTTCTTCGGGCTGCTGTTTACGCCCGTCTTCTATGTAATGGTTCGCCGGCTCGCGATGCGCAAGACCGCTGTCGCGGCCGTCGCGACGGAGGTGGTGCAATGAAGTTCATTCGACTTGTGGCCGTGCTGTCCGCGGCGGCCGTCCTGACCGCGTGCACCAGCGCGCCGGTCGCCGACGTCACACCGCCGCCGCTGGCTTCGACGTATGCGAATGCGGATCTGTCGGCCGGCGGCCCGGCGGCCGACACCGTCGCATGGTGGCACGGTTTTCACGATCCGATTCTCGACCGGCTGGTCGACATGGCGCTCGCGAACAACCTTGACCTGAAGGCCGCGGTCGCGCGCATTGACGCGGCGCGCGCGGTACGGATCGGCGCGGCGTCGCAGTGGCTCCCGTCACTCGACCTGAATGCGAGCGCCGGCCGCCAGCGGCAATCGGCATCGCAAGCGTTCCCGACCGATACGCCGACGACCGGCAACGCGTTCGATCTCAATGCAAGCCTTGCATGGGACATCGATATCTTCGGGCGCATCCGTCAGGGTGTGTCGGCCGCCGACGCGGACATCGCGTCCGCGCAGAACGATGCGGCGGCCGTGCGGATCGCGACGATCGACGAGACCGTGCGTACCTACGTGACGGTGCGCGGCCTCGAGCAGCGCCTGGCACTGGTCGAGGCCAACGCGCTGAGCCAGCGCAGCACCGAGGAATCGACGCGGCGCCTGTTCGACGCGGGCGTCGTACCGATTGCCGACGTCGACCGCGCCGCCGCGCAGACGGAGACGACGCTGGCCGAACTGCCCTCGCTGCAACTGCAGCGACAGGCAGCGATCCACCGGCTGTCGATCATCAGCGCATCGACGGTGCAGGACACCTACGCACGACTCGATCCGCCCGCGCCATGGCCGGCATGGTCGGCCCCCGCGCCGGGCATCGGCACGCCAGCCGATCTGCTGCGCCGGCGACCGGACGTCCGCGCAGCCGAGGCGCGCGTCGTCGCAGCCTATGCGCGGATCGGCGTGGCGGAGGCCGACTTGAAACCGCACTTGCAACTGATCGGCGTGATCGGTGCGGCAATCGATGGCTTCTCGGGTGCCACGCTCGCGCGTTCGCTTGCATGGATGGCTGGCGCCGGCGCCAGCGCGCCGCTGTTCGACGGCGGGCGGCGGCGCAGCGTGGTCGCGTTGCGCCGCGCAGAGGCCGAGCAAGCGGTCGCCGCCTATCGCACGGCGGTGCTGACGGCAGTCAGCGACGTCGAGACGTCCGTCGCGGCGACCGCCCGCAATCACGGTCGCACCGAACGCCTCGAACGCGCGGTGGCGAATGCGCGCGGTGCGTATACGCAGATCAACCGGTCGTGGCGCAGCGGTGAATCGGCGTTCATCGATACGCTGGAAGTGCAGCGCTCGCTGCTCACGGCCGAGGATGCGCTCGCGCAGGCGCGGACCGACGAAATGCTCAGCAAGGTCAGGCTGATGAGCGCGCTGGGGCAATAAGTGTATGCGGCAGGATCGATCGATGCCGCACATTGACCGATCTACGCAAAGGGCGACGGATTCGATCGAAGCCGAACCCGTCACCCTTTATTTCCTGCGTGACCGATCACGCATGGGCCATGCTCAGTCGATGTCGCCGACGTCCTTCAACTCCGCGCTGACGTAGTCGAGAAAGCTGACGATCCGCGACGATAGCGTCGCGTTGCGATAGAAGACTGCATGGATCGGCTGGCGGAATTCGATGGTGTCGTCGACGAGCAATTCGACGAGGCTGCCGTCGCGACGATGGGCGCCTGTCATGTAGTCTGCCAGGCACACGATACCGGTGCCGTTAAGCGCCAGCGTCAGCAGCGTCTCTCCGCTCGATGCCTGCAACGCCGGCTGAACTCGATACACGTCGCCGTCCGCGTTACGCAACGGCCAATGGTTCAGCGCCTCCGGCTGCACGAAACCGAGCACGGTATGGTTCGCGAGGTCAGCCACGCCGGCAGGCACGCCGGCCTTCTCCAGATAGCCCGGGCTGGCGAGAATGCGTAACCGGCTGCCGCCGAGCTTACGCGCGTGCAGCGTCGAATCGCGCAACTCTCCGATCCGGATCGCGACATCAGTGCGCTGTTCGAGCAGGTCGATGATCTCGTCGCTGGTATGAAGTTCAACCTCGATCGCCGGATACGCGTCGCGAAACCCCGGCATCATCGGTGCGATCACATGCTGCATGAATGGCATCGCAGCATTGATCCGCAGACGGCCCGCCGGCATTTCGTGCTGCCGCGCGATTTGGTCCTCGGCAAACTCGACCGATGCAATGATGTCTCGCGCATAGTCGAGAAAAACGTTGCCCTCTTCCGTCAATTCCAGCCGGCGTGTCGTGCGTCTGATCAGCGTCGTATCCAGTTTATCTTCGAGACGCCGCAGAACGCGGCTCATCACGGAGGTCGGCTGATGCAATCGGTCCGCTGCACCGGTCAGCGAACCAATGTCCGCGATCGTTACGAACGCGAGCATTTCGTCTAGTGTGGTCTTCATGGGAGGAGAATCAGGCACCAATCGTAAACCGCTACGATAGTGCGGCTTTGTTTCGCTGATAACCATAAATCGGAGCGAATCACATTTGATTTCCAGTCAACAAACTCGATGAAACCCGGAGGTCCGAGGTGTATGGAGTTTGTGATCGACGTGCATGCCTTCGCGTTCCGCCAGGGCGTGCAGGCGGAGCTAGCCGTACCGACGACGCTCGTGCGCCAGCGCCACCCGACGCGGCGCCAGCAACTCGTTCTCGTGGTCCGGCGCTTCTTGTTGTCGTGCAATACGCTGCGAGAAAGCCCGGCGGGCCGGCGGCGCGGCGCTCGGAGATGTCGACCTTCTCCCGAATCGCCGCGACCGCCTCCCCTTTGACCTGCGGGCTCAGTGCTTTCCCTTGACGACTCCGGCTGGCCCTGTTTGCCGGGGCCAGGTCACTAGGCGTCCAGCCCCTTCTGTACGTACCGCGATAACGGGAGTGTCAGCAGCAGGATTGACGCCAAGGCGAGCAGCGCGGTTGGGACACCCGCAATGTCGCCCAGACGGCCGAACAGGACCGGCGACAGAGCGCCACCGCCGATAGTGCCCGTATAGAACAACGCGAACGCCTGCTCGCGCTTGCCGGCACCCGCCAGTTCAGGCACGACCCCGTAGAGCACCGACGACGTCCCGTTCAGCGCGAGTCCCAGCAGCGGCAGAATCGCCATCATTGCGAAGAGTGGCGAGAACACCGCGACCACGATCAGCAGCGACGTGGCAGACTCCGTGAGCCACACTGTCTTCATCATCCCGATCCGCACGCCCAGATAGCCGCAGAACAGCTTTCCGAATGCACCGCCCACGAACAGCAACGTCAGCGCGAGACCGATACCGGCGGTGCCGGCACCCTTGCTTTTCAGCAGGAACGGCAGGAACGTCAGAAAGCCCATCCGCACGGCACTGTCGAGGGTGCCGGTCGCGAGCAGCGCGCGCAAGCCGCCGGACGAACCGCTGCCGATGGCCGCTTTCGGTATCGTCTCGCGCGCCGCATGCAGCGCGCCGCGCGACGGAATCAGCCACCACAGCAGGCCTGCCGAAACCACGCCAAGCACACCGATCAGCGTCGCGCCCGTGCGCCACGTCACGACCGTCAACAGAAGGCCGATCAGGCCTGGTATCAGCGTCTTGCCGATGTCGCCGGAGAAGTTGTACTGGGCCAGCGCCTCCTTCACGCCCCCGCCTGCCTCGTAAGAATCGGTGACCATCGAGGACGCGAGCGGGTGCTGCGTGCTCGCGCCCAGTCCGCCCAGTACCAGTGCGACCAGCAGCACCGCCAGCCCGGCGGCCTGACCGGCGATCAGGTAGGCAACGCCTGCGAGCGCGGTCCCCGCCACCAGCATGCGCTCCCGCCCCCATCGCCGCGCTACCCGACTCGCGAGCAACTGAAAACCCGCCATCGTGCCGGAATAGAGCCCGCGTAATAGGCCGATCTGCGCGTAATTGATAGCGAACTGCACTTGCCAAATGGGCAGCAGCACGTAGATGACGTCCGTCAATCCGTCGTGTACGGCGTGCGCGACGCATGCGGCCACCAGCGAGCGGCGACGGGACGCATCGGGGTGATGCTGGGTCCCAAGAAAGGCTTCGCTTTTCAAATCGCTCATTTCGTCTATTGTTGTGCGGAATGTCGGTTGCGTGCGCTGTAACTCGTGGGGATGATCTGCTTGAACAATACTGCTGCTTGAACGGGTCGGGCGTCAGGTATGACGGACTCGAATGCGGTCGGACGACATTGTAGTGACACCCAAGCGCCTCGCCTCCATCAGAGCATATCGATGAGCCCCGCCGAGACCGCCTTGACGACCGCCTGCACCTTGTTGGTCGCGCCAAGTTTCACGAGGATGTTGTTGATGTGAAAGGTCACCGTCCGCTCCGCGATGCTGAGGATCTGACCGATCTCGCATGCCGTCTTGCCTTCGGCGGTCCAGCACAGCACTTCGCGTTCCCGCGCCGTCAGGACGACGCTTGCCGCTGGCGCGAGCTTCGGCACCATGAAGCCGCTCATCAGCGAATGCGACAGGTTCGCGAGCCAGTGGGTCTGCAGCGTGAGCATGTCGATTTCGGCAGGCGTGAGGCGATCCGCATGGCGCGCGAGGCTCAGCAGGCCGAACGCGCCGCGCGCGGCCCAGCTCGACTGCGCGATGCCGACCGACAACCCGGCCTCGCGCGCATCTTCCCACAAAGGGGATGGCGCGACCTCGTCAACGTCCGGCCAGACGATCATGTTGGTGGTGAGGGCGCCATCGCGGACCGTCGAATCGATCTTGATATAGTCCTGCGCCTGATAGTGCGCCATCCAGCCGTCCGGATAGGTGTCGAAGATCGCGACGGCCGATTTCGACACGGGCAGCGGCACCCGGATTCCGTAACAGCAGTACTCGAAGCCCAGGCGCTTCGAATACGCGGCGATCCGCTGGAAGAGCTGCTGCTCGTTCTCCGCGTCGCTGAATTGATGGTAGGCGTCCTGCCAGCGCAGCTCCATTCGTTCTCCGGCTAACTCGCCCATCCGAGGCGAACATCCATCCCGACGCGGCAATAAGGTGCTCAAACGCGCCCTGCTCCTCTCCACCTACCCAGCCTTGCGAGACCCCGTCTCATGGGCTAATTGCACGCGCGAGATCCAGCAAGGGCAACGCCACACCAAGCGCTCATCGGCAATTATCGCCGAATCCGGCGCGGCGATCGCCAGGCCCGACTGCCTCACATAGATATTCCAGATATCTCGGCGAACGATATTTACCAGCCCATCACTTTCTTACAAAAAAAAATGAAAAATCCTTTATTGGTATACATTTTACGATACGGAAAGGATAGACGGCATCTCTCTGTCAAGATTATCGCGATTTTTTTATAACAGGCAGGTGGCTCATTATGCAGCGCTGCACAACCGTGCAGTTGACCATAAGGAGCTTAAAGTGTACGAACATTACGAAGGAAAATCCAAGTCGAACGTTGGCGAAGTCTCGCTTCCGGCATTCGTTGCCGAACGTGTCACACGCTATTATCGCGAACGCGTTCAAGGGAACTGGAACGGTGGCCATATTATGCGAGGACGTTTGCCTGGCCCCGACGCGTTGCATTTGTCGAGCAACGATTATTTGTCGATCGCCCGACACCCCGATATCCTCGAATCGATGTGCGCAAGCATAAAGTCGGAGGGCAATGGGATGCTGATGTCTGGCATATTTCTGCACGGTGCATGTCCGTTGCTTGAGCTCGAAGACAGGTTCGCCCGCTTCATGG
Organism: Burkholderia sp. DN3021; assembly: GCF_049805555.1. Classification (NCBI taxonomy): domain Bacteria; kingdom Pseudomonadati; phylum Pseudomonadota; class Betaproteobacteria; order Burkholderiales; family Burkholderiaceae; genus Burkholderia; species Burkholderia sp. DN3021. The sequence goes on from NZ_JBNCAB010000012.1 coordinate 20,174, forward strand.
GCTCGGAATCAGCCATTCTTTGTCAATCCGGCTATGCAGCGAATACCGGCTTGCTGCAGTCAATCGCTTCCGCCGAAACGCCCGTCTACCTCGACATGATGGCCCATATGTCGCTATGGGAAGGCGTGCAAAGCTCAGGCGCGAAAGCTGTCGCCTTTGCCCATAACGATGCTGACCATCTCGCGCGGCAAATCCGTCGTCATGGACCTGGCATCGTAGTCGTCGACTCGATCTACAGCACGAACGGCAGCGTTTGTCCGTTGGCCGACGTCGTCGACGTGGCAACAACGGCCGGCTGCGTGCTAGTCGTCGACGAATCCCATTCGCTCGGCACGCATGGGCCGGATGGCGCAGGGCTCGTCGTCGAGTTGGGGCTGACCGATCGTGTGCACTTCCGCACGGCGAGTCTCGCAAAAGCGTTCGCTGGCCGCGCGGGCGTGATCAGTTGCTCGAGCCGATTTCAGGAGTATTTCAAGTTCGAATCGCGTCCGGCGATCTTTAGCTCGACATTGCTTCCGCATGAAGCCGCCGCCTTGGAGGCCACGATCCTCGTGATCGAAAAGGAAGCGTGGCGGCGCACGCAGGTCGCAGAAAATGCACGGTACCTGCGCGAGCAACTCACGCGACTCGGTTATAACCTTAACGGGAGTGAAACTCAAATCATCGCACTCGAGTCCGGCACGGAGCAACGGACGATCAAACTACGCGACGCGCTCGAGTCGCATGGCATTTTCGGCTCGGTCTTCTGCGCGCCTGCCACCGCGAAAAACCGCGCGCTAATCCGGCTCTCCGTTCATGCGGCACTTACTCACGACGAGTTGCGGCGGATCGTCCAGGTCTGCGAAGCGATTCGCGATGAGGTCGAGCTCGATGACTGGCCGTCAACACAGCGGATGTACGCCAGCGCACGCGCGATCGACCGGATAGCGGCCATCAGGCAAGCAGTGTAAGCAACATGAACGCCTAAGCGTCAATCACATTGATGCGGGGGATTCACGCCAGTGAATCCCCTTTTTCATCTATCTGTCGATCAAGGCGGTCGAGATAGTCGTCGTAGGAAACGACGGAACCCAGCTCGAGGCCAGGCGGATTCTTGATGACGCTGCACGTATAGACTTGCTGGCCTCGCACGACCGTCGCGGAATGCATGTACGGCTGCCACGACGCGCACCCGATCGGATAGTACCCCTCCGAATCCGGAAAGTAAGGCGCACGATGGCCATTGTCCAGCTCGGCGAGAAACGCGGCGGGCGCGCCGCGCTCGACGGCGATTTCGCGGGTCGCGCGCAGCGCATCCTCGGTGTGCACGAGAAGCAGATAAGGTGCGCCTGCACTATCGAGCATCACGAGCCCCGTCGGGCGCGTTGACAGGTAATGCTCGACAATGCCGAGCTCGCGAAAGATCTCCGTCGCCTTCGCGGCGAATGCTGGATCAACCAGAAACCGGTACTCGGACAAGCCGAGCGCTTCGATGACCGTGCGTTGCGTCTGGTGCAGATACGCGCGCTTCAGCTCGTCGATCGCTTCATTGAGGACGGGAACGACGTGAACATCCTGTTTGCGAATGAACCGGTCAATAAGGCCTTCGTTGAAGCTCTTAACGGCCAGCTGTTCATTGGCCTTCCCGGTAAGAATGATCTTCTTGATGGCCGGATTGACGATGCGTCGGCAGACCTCCAGGCCGTTCATGCCCGGCATGTCATAGTCGACGACGACAACCGACGTCCTCTCGAATCGCCGCGCGTTGTGCATTTGGCGTCGGATCGCGTCGATCCGAATTGCGATCACCTCGTGGGCGTCACTCTGTTCCGTCCGATCGTGATAGCGGCAGAGGAAGTCTTCGGCGGCGAGCGGCTGGATCGCTTCGTCGTTGATAATGCTGATCGCGCGCTTTGCCGAATGGAAGAAGCGAAATGCCAATTGTGTGTCGAGCTGCAAGCTCAGATTGGCGAGAAAGGATGCACTGTCGTCAATGAAGCCGACCGTGGTCGGGAATGCGAAGGGTTCGATCATGATCATTAGGGCAACGGAAAGGTCAGTACAAACTGGGTGTACGCGTTCTTTGTCGACGTGCACTCGATCGTCCCGCCGATTGCCCGCATGACATCGCGACAGAAGGCCAATCCGATCCCGGCACCGAGCGAGACATCATCGTTGATCACCGAAGAGGTGCAAAAACGCGTAAAGATGTGGGGCAGCGCGTCGGGCTCGATTCCTGACCCGTTGTCGCGAAACACAAGACGGTTCGCTCGCTCCGAGGGGTGGAGCCGAATCGAAATGTTGCCATTGTCGATGCCGCTCAACGAGCGCAGCGCATTTTTGATGAGATTGAACAGCACGTGTACTATCAGCGTCTCCGAACCTTGAAACTCGAAGTCGTCAACGAGATCACAGCGGATTTGGTCGCGCTCGACTCCGCGGAACGGGTAGCGATGCAGGGTCGTTTCAACACAGCGCGCGATTGAGCAGCGCTCGGCCCCTTGATTGAAGCCGCCGGTAAAACGCGCATTGACGAGTAACATGTCGATCACCGAATTCGACAGCAAAGCCTCTTGTTCGATCCGTTCAAGCACGCCGTGCATCGACGACAGATGCGCGAAGCGGATTTTCGGAATGTGAAGGCCGCTGCGCTGCGCGAGGTCGTAGCTGGCGAGAAGCTGAGGCAGAAAGCGGCTTAGTCCCGCTGCGCCGGCACGGATCGCCAGGAGCGGCGTGCGAAGCTCATGCGCGACGCTGCCCGCAGTGGCGACCATCGCGCGCTCTTGCTCGAATCGAATGCGTGCCGTGTCGTAGTTGGCTACGGCACCGATGATGATCGCGAACGCAAGGATAGCGAGATGCGCGAAATATGGCGTATCGAGATGAACCGGCGTCGTAGTTAGGCAATAGGCGACGACGGCCAAGCCGACGCCCGCGACGAAGCTAAGCAGCAGCATGAGCCAGTCAAGCAGCAGCACCGCCACGAACGCGGCGATCAAGCTGCTCTCGACCCAAACCTGCGAGCCATCATTTTTCAACAACATGAACGTGAAGAAAAATGGTAGCGCATAGAGAATAATGGCGTACCAATAGTAGGGCAGAAACCCGCGCACGGCAGCCGGCCAGCGGTGATGAAACAAGACGGGCAGAAAGAGTATCGATCCGATGAGCCGCAGCGATAGGTTCTCGTAGCGTTGCGGAAAGACTTCGTGCCAGATGTAGTAATAGAGCGGGAAGCCGATAATGGCGACGATCGCGAACGGACGCAGGCGCCCCTCGACATATTGCATATTGCGCAATGCCGGTTCAAACGCTTTATGGATGCTGCGCTGCATCGAATTGCTTCGGCGCTGAACATGCATGCTGCTTCTCTCTCCAAATTTGTGTTTTTGATATGCCTTCAGCCCCATTCGTCCCTCGTCGAAATTTGAAGAATTCAGGCATTGGCAAATATACTAGCTTCCTGCAGTCCCCTCGCCAGCATGCTATCAGCAAAACCTCGCCACAAACGCCCCTCGCGGCTGATTGGTCTGGGCCGGCAGAGCTTCTGCCTCGGCCGACGAGTGTTGTTGCCGATTGATTTTAGAAGCCAGCGGCGCTTTTACCCTTCGACCCATTTTAGCGTGGGTATCTCGATGGCCTACAGGTTACGCCACGGTCCCGGCGAATGCCAAGCTGCGTGAGGATTAATTAACACACTCGTATTGACCCAGATCGGCAGCTTCGCGGCCAGGCTTGCCACATGTGGCCACGATGGCGCTACCCGGTCAGCTTCGTTTCCTTGTCCGCATGCTCGCCCGACAGGCAGGCGCCGCCGCGTTGCGCTTGCCAGTGCGCATGTCCGCGATCGTCTGCAGGCGCTCATGAGTATGCGAAGCTTCGCATATTGCAGAGGTTTTTTTGGTTAGCGGTCGCGGCAACACTCGAAGTCGCTGAAGGTCGATTCGGTCTGCGTGAAGTGCAGCATCATCAGTCGGATCGTCGCATCGTCCACATACACCAGCAGCGTGCAGGCCGGCGTCCGTTCCTCGAACCATCGATGATCGCTGCCAGTCGATCTGGCTCAACTCGCCCAAGCATGCCCGCGCCCTCGGCTGGTAAACCTTGGATGGACGCTGCCGGCGCGGAATCCACAGGCCGGAAGCCATCACCAGCGTACGAATCGATCATTGCGCATCCAAAGACACTCGCCGTCACAAATGATAAACACATCGCCATTAATCAATGGCATTACAACAACAGCGACAGCAACAATCAAGTCGAGTATTTAATAAATTAAATTATTGCCGTCGTTGTCGCTCCGCTCCACATCGCCCGTTCCGCTCGAGCGGCGCCCCGCCCCGTGCCCCCTCTCCCCAAGCGCACTTCGCCAGCGCGACGTCACCGATGCCGCCCAATCGACCGACAAGATCATTTCATATTTCTCACCAAATCCCGACTTGATTAACATCGAAATAATAAAAAATTAATCCATCAGAAAATATCTTGTAATTACAAAAACGACCTTCTAGCATGCCCCTGCGGTTCGCGACATGTCTCATATCAAAGTTTGTCCTTGATGCATTCCTCGAAAATCACGCTTTTATTCATAATCTGGGGGATTACATGAAGAAACTGTCTCGTCTGCTGTCCATCACCGCGATTACCCTCGCCAGTCTCAGCGCTTTTGCCCAAGCCGGCGACCAGCCGGCCGCGGTCGACAGGGCGCTGCAACTGATTCAGCAGAACCCGTCCGCCTTCAGCCTGGCTACCGGCAGCGCCGCTCGCACCTTGAAGTTCGCGGCGCCGCAGGCGAGCGCGCCGACGGACGGCGACCAGTTCCAGGTACGCGACGTGATCGTCGATCCTGACGGCACCGAACACGTGCGCTTCGACCGCTTCTACGCGGGTCTGCCCGTGATCGGCGGCGACGTCGTCGTCCATTCGAACCAGGGGCAGCTGAAACAAGCGAGCCTGACCCAGCCCGCGCCGATCGATCTCGCCGGCAAGATCGGCAAGGTCGGCGACCGCTTCGTGGTGCGCAACGCGCCCGACGTGGGCGCGACCAGGGTCAAGCGCATCGCGGCCGCGCGTTTCAACTCGGACGTGCGCCGCATCGATGACGCGGAGCTCGTCGTGTTCGCGCGCGACGTCACGCCGACGCTGGCCTACGCGGTGCGCGTATACGGCAAGGCGACCGACGCGCACGGCGACGCCGTGCTGTACTACGTCGATGCGCGCACGGGCACCGTGCTCGACGCACAGGACCTGATCAAGACCGCCGCCGCGACCGGCACCGGCCGCTCGCTGTACTACGGCAACCTGACGCTGACCACCGACCAGACCGGCACGAACGCGTACCGGATGCTCGATCCGACCCGCGGCAGCGGCTCCGTCTACGACGGCCGCGGGCTGATCGCGGAGGACGTCGAGCAAGCGACCGACCTGCCGATCTTCACGAGCAGCACGAACGTGTGGGGCAACAGTTCGACCACCGACCGGCAAACCGTCGCCGCCGACATCGATTACGGCCTCGCATTGACTTGGGACTACTACAGGACTACGCACAACCGTAACGGCATCTTCAACGACGGGCGCGGCGTGAAGAGTTTCGCGCACGTGGTGTTCGACACCGGCAGCGGCACGACCGGCGCGAACGCGGCATGGATGCCGTCGCACATCATGGTGTACGGCGACGGCCAGTCGGGCACGCGCCTGCCGAAGCCGGTCGTATCGGTCGACGTGGCCGGGCACGAGATGAGCCACGGCGTGACCGAGGCCACCGCCAACCTGAACTATTCGAGCGACGCGGGCGGCCTGAACGAATCGACGTCCGACATCTTCGGCACGCTCGTGAAGTTCTACGCGAACAATCCGAACGATCCCGGCAACTACGTGATCGGCGCGCGCGTGGTGAGCGGCGGCCTGCGCAAGATGTACAAGCAGGACCTCGATGGCCGCTCGTTCAGCTGCTATCCGTCCGGCGGTTTCTCGTGGTCGAATCCGCGTCACGATCCGCACTTCACGTCGGGCGTGGGCAACCGCTTCTTCTACCTGCTGTCGGAAGGCCCGGCGGTGCCGTCGACCGACACCGGCCTGTCGAGGACGCAGCTGGTCTGCAACGGCGACACGACCTTCAGCGGCCTGGGCCGCGAGAAGGCCGGCAAGATCTGGTACCGGACGCTGACCGTGTACCTGAACGCCAACTCGAGCTACCCGAGCGCGCGGCGTGCGTCGATCCAGGCGGCGAACGACCTGTATGGCGCGAACTCGGCCGAGAGCGCAACGGTCGCGCGCGCGTGGAGTGCGGTCGGGGTGAATTGATCGCGCTTGGGTGGGCGCATTGAACGCCGGAAGGTCGCGTGGCGGTCCTTCGCTTCGGAGGAAAGCGAACCGATCGAGCTCACGCGGCGCTCGGGCATGAGAAAGGCAAGTGTCGAGCGGCCGCCTGCGATTGCAGGCGGCCGATTGGCTTCGGACTCGGCCCGACGCTGATTGCGCTCGTCACCGATCGCGTGTTCGGCCATCCGATGATGATCGGCAACTCGATCGGCATCGTCTGCATGATCGCGGCCGCGCTCGCCATCGAAGCTGCGGTTGACGAAATTCGGCGCACAAGCCGAAACGGTGCACCGTCGAAGTCAACGCACCCAAAACGGGAAGCCATATGACGAAAAGCTTTCCATCAAACCCTATGCACGGATTCGAACAGGTTCAGTCCAAATTTGCATGCTGTTTGTGAGCGGAATTACGGCTGAATACTTTCGTGTCTGACCGTGCCCCTCGCTGTTGCCGGCGAGCCGCGACCAGGATGCCCGACGTGTCTCTACGCGTCGTGGTCGCAGGTGCCGGTGGGTCCTGATCGTCACGCGATCCGGATGAAAGCGATCACGCAAATGCAAGAGGGTGCAGCCATGGCATCGATTCCTGAACCGTCGCCGACCGGCGAAACCAACAAACGCAGCTGGCTCGAATCCCACGAGGCCGGCTATCACAAGACGCTCGGCAATCGACAGGTACAGATGATCGCGATCGGCGGTGCGATCGGCACGGGGCTTTTCCTCGGGGCCGGCGCGCGACTGCAGGCTGCGGGGCCGTCGCTCGCAATCGTCTACCTGGTGTGCGGCGTGTTTTCGTTCCTGATCCTGCGTGCGCTCGGCGAGCTGGTGATGCACCGGCCAAGCAGCGGCAGCTTCGTGTCGTACGCACGCGAATTCCTCGGCGAAAAAGCGTCTTTCGTCGCGGGCTGGATGTATTTCCTGAACTGGGCAATGACCGGCATCGTCGACATCACCGCGGTCGCGCTCTACATGCATTACTGGACGCCGTTCGCCGGTATTCCGCAATGGATCTTCGCGTTGATCGCGCTGTGCATCGTCGCCACCATGAATCTGATCGGCGTGAAGTGGTTCGCCGAAATGGAGTTCTGGTTTGCGTTGATCAAGGTCGCTGCGATCGTGCTTTTTCTCGGCATCGGCTCCGTGATCCTGGGCACCGGCGGACACGTCGCGGGCCATGACACGGGCATGCACCTGATCACCGACAACGGCGGTTTCTTCCCGCACGGACTGATGCCGGCGCTCGTGCTGGTGCAGGGCGTGGTGTTCGCGTTCGCGGGCGTCGAACTGGTCGGCACGGCCGCAGGCGAATGCAAGGATGCGCGCAAGGTGCTGCCGCGCGCGATCAACAGCGTGATTTGGCGCATTGCGATCTTTTACGTCGCGTCGGTCGTCCTGCTCGTCTGCCTGCTGCCCTGGAGCGCGTACAAGGCAGGGCAAAGCCCGTTCGTCACGTTCTTCGGCGCGCTCGGCGTTCCCGGTATCGGCTCGATGATGAATCTGGTGGTTCTGACGGCGGCGCTGTCGAGTCTCAACTCGGGGTTGTATTCGACCGGGCGCGTGCTGCGTTCGCTGTCGATGGGCGGCTCGGCGCCTGCGTTCCTCGGGCGGATGAGCGCGCAATCCGTGCCGTACGCGGGCATTCTCGTGACGGTCGCGATCTACGTGATCGGCGTGCTGCTCAACTATCTCGTGCCGTCGAGCGTGTTCGAGATCGTGCTGAACATCGCGTCGCTCGGCATCATCAGCACGTGGGGGTTCATCATCGTCTGCCAGATGAAATTCCGGGCGGCCGTCAAACGCGGCGAAGTGGGCGACGTGCCGTTCAGGATGCCCGGCGCGCCGGTGACATCGTGGCTCACGCTGCTGTTCCTGCTCGGCGTGCTGGTATTGATGGCATTCGACTACCCGAACGGCACGTGGACGATCGCGTCGATTCCGCTGGTCGCACTGCTGCTCGTCGCCGGCTGGAAGTGGTTAAGCGGCCGCGCGCGCCGTGCGTCGCTCAAACCGACGATTCCGTCGGTCACGCTCACGCAGAGCGTCCTCGAAAAGGGCGACGACTAGGCGACGCCCGATAGCGGATGGCGACCGGCCCGAGGCCGGCGGCCACCCCGCACGGCTCAGGGCAATCCCACGACACCGTTTGACGAAATGCTGGCTGGAGCGCAGGTTCGCCCGCGCGACTCGCAAGTCAAGACGTGGCTCGACACGCAGAATCCCGCGAGCCTCGCCCGGAAAGCCCACGACGGGGAGGACGTGTTCCGCGAGGCGGAACCCAAACTCGTCGGTGGAGCCCGGCACAGCGACTCCGCCCTCCCACGACACCAACATTTATTGTCCGCACTACACTGCACTTAGCCCCTGCCGCCGTTCAACGCCGCCATGTCCGCCACCGCCCTGCAATTCGCGCTGCTCGCCAAGCAGCAGGAAATCGCGTCGCTGCGCCGCGTGGCCGAACAGATCGAGCTGATCGACCTGCTCGGCCGCCTGATCCACGCGCTGCAGCGCGAGCGCGGCGCGACCAGCATCTATCTGGCGTCGCTCGGCCGGCGTTTCGTCGCGGAACGCGCGGCGGCACGCGACGAATCCGCACCGCTCGTCGCGCAGCTGCGCGAGCGCCTGGATCTGGAACTCGCGCCCGCGCGCGGCTCGACGTCGCGCCTGCTGTCGCTGATCGCATGGGTGCTGCTCGACCTGGAATCGCTGGATGCGCTGCGGGAACGGATCGACGGCATCGCGCTGTCCGCGCCGGACTCCGTCCAGGCGTTCAGCACCGTGATCGGCGGCCTGGTGGAGCTGATTTTCCAGCTGGCCGACAGTGCGGCGGATCCGTCGGTATCGCGCATGCTGATCGCGCTCGTCCACGTCGTCGAAGGCAAGGAGGAAGCGGGGCAGGAACGCGCCGTCGGCGTGCACATGTTCGCGGCGGGCGCGTTTTCGGCGGACCAGCAACAGCGCCTGCTGTATCTGATCGCGGCGCAGGAGCGCAGTCTCGAAGTCTTTGCGAATTTCGCGAGCGCCGAGCAAAACGCATGGCGGGAAACGCGCATGACGGGGCCGCACGTGGCGGCGCTCGAGAAGCTGCGACGCATACTGTGCACGGCGCAGGCCGGCGACACGCTCGATGCGGGCCTGAGCGAAGCCTGGTTCGACGCCGCAAGCGCCCGCATCGACGATCTCTGGCACCTTCAGATCGCGCTGACGCTGCAGGTGCGGGAAACGTGCGACGCGCGGATCGACGACGCGCATCGGACGCTGCGCGACTCCGAGCGCCTGATGGCGCAATTGCGGAACAACCCGCCGCCGCATATCCAGGCGCTCGCCCATTTCTTCGCCGGCGATCCGCTGTCGGCGCGCGCGGCGGTTCACGAACTGCCGGAGCGCCTCTCCGGCGCCGATCCGTCGACGCTCGCCAGCCTCAAATCCCTGCTGGAATCGCAATCGGCGCGACTGGCCGGCGCGGAGGTCGAACTCGACGCCGCACGTCGCGCACTTTACGAACGCAAGCTCGTGCAGCGCGCGAAAAACACGCTGATGACGCGCTTCAAGCTGCGGGAGGACGAGGCGTACCGGATGCTGCAGAAAGCGTCGATGGACCGCAACCGGCCGCTTGCCGATATCGCGGAAGACGCGCTGACGTCGCCCGAGCGATTCGTCGACGAGCACGCGCAGCCCGCCGCGCGGCGACGTGCGCAGCGAAGCGCGCCGAAGGCACCGCGCGACGACGGCACGACCTGACCTGTCCGGAGCGCGCGCCGCGCCACGCACCGCGGTAGCGCCCACAGCGCGTGCAGGAGGCGCGAATTGCACCGCGCGAGTGCGATTCGCGGCGATCGGCTCGCGAGCGCTGCCCCCGGCATGTCGCGCCCGGCCTGCCTGCATCGCGATTTCCCCGCCACTGGTATGAAAGTTGCGAACAACACGTTCGTCGGGCTAATGGCGGCCTGACGGTCGCGCCATGTCGAACCATGGCGGACGATCACGTGGATAACAGCGTCCGCGCCGGGCACTCGCCAGTCGCCCGCGTGCCCGGCGCGGTTTTTTTTTGCCCGCCCAACCTTACGAGCGCACACCATGGCCTACCTCACGCCCAACGAGTTCGTCACCAAGATGGTCGACGCCGGCGAATCGAAACTGTCGATGTCGACCCGCGATACGCTGATCCGCGCGTACATGGCGGGCGCGATCCTCGCGCTCGCGGCCGCGTTCGCGGTCAGCATCACGATCAACACCGGCAACGCGCTGGTCGGTTCGCTGCTGTTTCCGGTCGGATTCTGCATGCTGTACCTGCTCGGCTTCGACCTGCTTACCGGCGTCTTCACGCTCGCGCCGCTCGCGGTGATCGACCGCCGGCCCGGCGCGACCTGGGGCAGCGTGTTCCGCAACTGGACGCTGGTGTTCTTCGGTAATTTCGCGGGCGCGCTGACGGTCGCGCTGTTCATGGCGATCATCTTCACGTTCGGTTTTTCGGAGGCGCCGAACGCGATCGGACAGAAGATCGGCGGCATCGGCGAAGCGCGCACGCTCGGCTATGCGGCGCACGGCGCCGCCGGCATGCTCACGCTGTTCGTGCGCGGCGTGATGTGCAACTGGATGGTATCGACCGGCGTGGTCGCCGCGATGATGTCGACGTCCGTTCCCGGCAAGGTGATCGCGATGTGGATGCCGATCCTCGTGTTCTTCTACATGGGTTTCGAGCATTCGGTCGTGAACATGTTCCTGTTCCCGTCCGGCCTGATGCTCGGCGCCCACTTCACGATCGTCGACTATCTGCTGTGGAACGAGATCCCGACGGTGCTCGGCAACCTGGTCGGCGGGCTGCTGTTCGTCGGCGCGGCGCTGTACAGCACGCACTACAAGACCGCGCCGAAACGCGTACCCGCTTCGCCGGTGGGCGTCGTCGCGCGCAAGGCCTGATCGACCCGGGCAAGCCGCAACAGTCCGCCCCGGTGCCGTGGTCGCGCACCGGGGCGGCATTCGTCATTCGACGTTGTCCGTCACGTCCGTCATCCGGATCATGTGCGGGCGCACCGCGTCTTCGTCCGGCGCTTCGCCCGTCGGCTCCGGATGGATCAGCGCTTCGAGCCGCGCCTTGGTCGCGATGAATTCCGGCGTGTTGAACTGCGAATAACCGCGCGGGCGCGGCACCGGCACCTCGATCAGCTCCTGCACTTTGCCCGGATTGGCCTTCAGCACGAGAATCCGGTCCGCGAGCAAAATCGCCTCGTCGAGATCGTGCGTGATGAACAGCACCGTCACGTCGATGTTGCGCCAGATGTCGAGCAGGTGCGCCTGCATCTTCGCGCGGGTCTGCGCATCGAGCGCGCCGAACGGTTCGTCCATCAGCAGGATGCGCGGCCGGTTCGCGAGCGCGCGGGCAATCGCGACGCGCTGCTTCATCCCGCCCGACAACTGGTGCGGATACACGTCCGCGAAGCGCGTGAGCCCGACGAGATCGAGCCACTGCAGCGCCTCGCGCTCCGCCTCGCCGCTGCTGCTGCCGTTGCGCTTCAGGCCGAACATCACGTTCTTCTTCACGGTCAGCCACGGAAACAGCGTATAGCCCTGGAACACCATCCCGCGATCGGCGCCGGGGCCCTGCACGGGCTTGCCGTCGAGCAGCACGTCGCCGCTCGTCTGCGACTCGAGCCCGGCCAGGATGCGGATCAGCGTCGACTTGCCGCAACCGGACGGCCCGATCACGCAGACGAACTCGCGCCGGTGGGTGCGGAAGCTGATGTCGTCGAGCGCGACCACTTCGCCCTGCGGCGACCGGAAGCGCTTGCCGAGATGGCGCACGTCGAGGATCACGTCGCGCGCCTTCAGGCGTGCGAAGCGTTCGCTCACGGCGTCTGACTGGAGCAGGTAGTCGGGAAGGCTGTGCGGATTCTGCATGATCGTTTCTTCCGAAAGGATGCGGTAGGTCATCGTCTTCAGCCGTCACGCCTTCAGCGTGCGGTCCCATGGAAACAGCCGGCGGCCGAGCAGCGCGAGCACGATGTCGGTCCCGAGGCCGATGATCCCGATCATCAGGATCGCTGCATAGACGTTGTCGAAATGCTGGTAGCGCGCCTGCTGGCTGATGTACCACGTGATGCCCGAACTGGTGCCGACCAGCTCGGCGACGATCAGGTAGGTCCACGCCCAGCCGAGCAGGATCCGCTGGTCGCGATACAGGTCGGGCAGGATGCCCGGCACGACGACGTGCGCGATCAGCCCCGGCTTCTTCGTACCGAGCGTCAGCGCCGCCTCGAACAGCCCGTACTCGAGCTTGCGCGTGGTGTTCGCGACGATCAGCACCTGCTGGAAGAACGTCCCGATCACGATGATCGCGATCTTCGGCGCATCGTAGATGCCGAGGATCGCCACCATCAGCGCGCCGAACGCCGGTGCGGGCAGATAGCGGAAGAACTCGAAAAACGGCTCCTGCAGCCGCGCGAGCGCGCTGAAGGTGCCGCACACGATGCCGACCGGCACGCCGATCGCCGACGAGATCACGAAGCCCCAGAAGATGATGCGGATGCTGTGCCACAGGCTTTCATGAAGCCATACGCCGTCGCGCGATGCCGGCGGCGTCGTGAACGCCGTATAGAACGCGCGCAGCACCTGATGCGGCGCGGGCAGGTACACGGGGTTCGCGCGCTCGCCTTCGGGCACGGCCGCATGCGTCGCGCGCGCATGCGCGAGTTCGTCGTCGAACACGTCGCGGTCGATCTGCATGCCGGGCTGGAAATAATCGACGCTGCCGGGGTTCGTGATGCGCACCTGCGGATGCCAGACGAACGGCACGTAGCTGAGCACGCACCAGACGGCGAGCGGCAGCAGGAAGGACGCGACGCCGAGCGTCCACTTGCCGCGGGTCGACAGCTCGCGGCGCACCGCGAGCCAGTCGGTCGTATTGCGGGTCACTGACATGGTGAATCTCCGTATCGTGTTGCTTGCCGGTCGCGTGCGACCGGGCGTTCAGCGCGGCGCGCCGTTCGCACGGTAGGCACGCCAGCCGCCGAAGCGCGTGATGTCCACGGCGCCGTCGAGCGCGGCGGGTTCGCAGAGAAAGCCCTGCACCTGCGCGCCGTCCGCGAGCGTCAGCGTGCCGATGCCGAGCGGCGCGCCGATGCCGGCGACGAAGCTGCCGTAGGCCGCGACCGGCATCTCCCAGATCTCGACCGCGATCGCCGCGCCGTCCTCCGGCACGCGCACGAGGCCGGGCTTCGCGACGCCGCCCGACACGGCCTCGCTCAATGCGTAGAGGCGGTAGGACGGCGCGGTGGTCGTCGCGGCGACGAAGCGCGCGCCGCGCTGCGTGAGCTGCCCGTTCAGCGGCTCGCCGCGCAGATGCGCGCCGACGACGGCCACGCGCACGACGCCCGCCGGCGCGGCGAGCGGGAGCGTGATCGCACCGGAACGCTTGTCGCACACGGCGGCATGACGTTCGTTCGCACCTGCGTTTGCATGATCATCTGCATCTGCATTGGCGTTGCAAGCGCCCTCGCCCGCCGCGGCGTCGCCGTGCTGCGCAGCACCCCACGCGTCGGCCAGATCGAGCAGCATCGCGTCGTCGTGCGCACGGCCGACGAACGTGATGCCGAACGGAAAACCCGCATGCGGCCCGGTTTCGCAGACGCCCGCCGGCACCGCGATCGCGGACAGGTCGAGCAGGTTCACGAAGTTCGTGTAATAGCCGAAGCGCGCGTTGACGCCGATCGGATCGACTTCCAGTTCGTCGACGGTCGCGGTCGTCGCCGACGTCGGCATCACGATCGCGTCGATATCGTCCCAGGCGCGGGCCGCGTCGACGCGCAGCGCGGCGAGCCGGTCGAACGCCGCGAACGCGTCGGCGGCGCTGAAACGCGCCGCGCCGCCGACGATCTCGCGTATCACCGGATGCAGCGCGTCGGGCTGTTCCGCGAAGAACGCGCCGATCGCAGCCAGCCGCTCGGCGACCCACGGCCCTTCGTACAGCAGCCGCGCGGTCGCGAGGAACGCACTGAAATCGATCTCGACGATTCGTGCGCCGGTCGCCCGCAGGCGTTCGACGGCCGTCTGCCACGCGGCCCGATACGACGCGTCGCCGAAGAACTCGAGCTGATCGGCGCGCGGCATGCCGAAGCGCATGCCGGCGAGCGGCCGAGCGTGCCGCGCATGACGGCCGCTCGCATCGAGCAACGGCTGCCACGCGCGGCCGTACGGATCGCCGTCCGTCACGCCGTGCGCAACGGCGAACACCGCGCGCGCGTCGCCCGGCGCATGCGCGAACACCGACACGCAGTCGAGCGACCGGCAGGCCGGCACCACGCCGAGCGTGCTCAGCACGCCCTTGGTCGGCTTGAGCCCGACGAGCCCGTGAAACGCGGCCGGCACGCGGCCCGATCCGGCCGTGTCGGTGCCGAGCGCGAACGCGGCGACGCCGAGCGCGACGGCCACGGCCGATCCCGAACTCGATCCGCCCGACGCATAACGCGGATCGAGCGCATTGCGGCACGCGCCGTACGGCGAGCGCTGCCCGGACAGCCCCGTCGCGAACTGGTCGAGATTGGTCTTGCCGATCGGGATCGCGCCGGCGGCGATCAATCGCTCGACGACCGGCGCGCTGCGCGACGGCACATACGCGTAAGCAGGACACGCCGCCGTCGTCGGGATGCCGGCCAGGTCGATGTTGTCCTTGATCGCGAACGGCACGCCATACAGCGGCAGCGCGGCCATGTCGCGTCCGGCCAGCGCATCCGCGTAGCGCGTCATTTCGTCGTGCGTCAGCGGCCGGATCCACGCATGGTGCGGATCGCCCGCGTCGAAGTGCGCGGCGATCGCGTCGACGAGCGCATGCGGCGTCAGGCTGCCGGCCTCGTACCGCGCGCGCAGCGCGGCGATCAAGCGCAGCTCGGGTAGCGGATGACGATCGAAGGGCTTCATGCGACCTCCTCGGCCGCGCCGGCCTTCATCACCATCAGCCGCTGCCCGGCGACAACCGCCGCGCCCGGCACGCAATCGACCGTCTCGATCACGCCGTCTTCCATCGCCACCACGGACACCTCCATCTTCATCGATTCGAGAATCGCGACGACCTGCCCCTCGGTCACCCGCGCGCCGGTTTCGACCAGCACCTTCCATACGCTGCCCGACACGTCGGCGGTAATGCCGAGCTGTGCGTCGGCGAGCGTGTCGCCGGCCGCCGCCGTACCGGCACCGGCATCGCCCTGCCCGGCTTCGCCCGCAAATTCGGCGTGGCCGGCGGCCCGCCAGCGCTCGCGCTCGTCATCGAACGCGGCCTGCTGCATCGCCTTGAACGCGGCGATCGAGTCGGCCTCGTCGCGCAGGAAGCGGTTGTACGCGCCGAGATCGAACACGGATTCCTCGATCTTCAGCCCGGCACGGCCCGCTATGAAATCCGCGCGCAGTTCGGCCAGCTCGGCTTCGCCGACCTCGTAGAAACGGATCTCGTCGAAGAACCGCAGCAGCCACGGCTTGCCGGGCTCGAACGCGCGCGTCGTCCGGTGACGGTTCCACATCTGCACCGTGCGGCCGACGAACTGATAGCCGCCGGGCCCTTCCATCCCGTACACGCACAGGTACGCGCCGCCGATGCCGACCGCGTTCTCCGGCGTCCACGTGCGCGCCGGGTTGTACTTGGTCGTCACGAGCCGGTGCCGCGGATCGAGCGGCGTCGCGACGGGCGCGCCGAGATAGACGTCGCCGAGCCCCATCACCAGATAACGCGCGTCGAACACGATGCGCTTCACGTCGTCGATACTGTCGAGGCCGTTGATCCGGCGGATGAACTCGATATTGCTCGGGCACCACGGCGCATCCGGCCGCACCGACTGCATGTAGCGCTCGATCGCGACGCGCGTCGACGGGTCGTCCCACGACAACGGCAGATGCACGATCCGGTTCGGCACGCGCATGTCGGCGACGTCGGGCAGCTCGCGCTCGGCTGCCTGCAGATGCGCGAGCAGCGCATCGAGCGGTAGCGCGTGCGCATCGAAATGCACCTGCAGCGAACGAATGCCGGGCGTGAGGTCGAGCATGCCGGGCAGCCGGTGCGCATCGAGCCAGCACATCAGCGCGTGCACGCGAAAACGCAGGTTCAGGTCGAGCACGAGCGGGCCGTATTCGATCAGCACGTTGCGGTCGCCCGAGCGCCGGTAGACGACGCCGATGCCGTTGCCGGCCGAGGGATCGCGGTACAGCACGCAGTCGTTCGGCGCAGCCGCGTTCGACCAGGAAGCCGGTGCCGGCGATGCGCGCTCGGGAGCCGCGGCCACGCGCGCGAACTGCACGGTGTCGCCCGGCCGCAACTGCCCGAGCTTCCACAGCTCGTCGCGCACGACCGTCACCGGGCACACGAAGCCGCCGAGGCTCGGCCCGTCGGGCCCGAGTATCACCGGCATGTCGCCGGTGAAATCGACCGCGCCGATCGCATACGCGTTGTCGTGGATGTTCGACGGATGCAGGCCCGCCTCGCCGCCGTCCGTGCGCGCCCATTGCGGCTTCGGGCCGATCAGCCGCACGCCCGTGCGGCTCGAGTTGTAATGGACCGTCCAGCGCGTGTCGTACAGCATCGCGATGTCGTCCGCGGTGAAGAAATCCGGCGCGCCGTGCGGGCCGTCGAGCACGCCTAGCGTCCATGCGTGCATCAGCGCGGGCCGGTCGGCTTCGGCCAGCGTCTTGCCGGCTTCGCCGCGCCCCGCATCCGCATGCAGGTGCAGCACGTCGCCCTTGCGCAGCGCGCGGCCCGCGTGGCCGCCGAACTGGCCGAGCGTGAAGGTCGCCTTGCTGCCCAGATAGTCGGGCACCTGCAGCCCGCCCTTCACCGCAAGACACGCGCGCACGCCGGCGCCCGTCACGCCGCCCAGCTTCAGCACCGCGCCGGGCGCCGCGTGCAGCACCTGCCAGAACGGTGCGGATGCGCCGTCGAGCGTCGCGGCGAGCGGCGCGCCGCCGAGCACGAACAGCGTGTCGGTGTTGAAGCGCAGCGTCGCGCCGACCATCGTGAACTCGAGGCCGGCGGCGTCATGCGGATTGCCGAGCAGCGCATTCGCGAGATCGAACGCGCGGTCGTCCATCGGCCCGGACGGCGGCACGCCGACGGCCCAGTAGCCGACGCGGCCCGGCGTCTGCTGCACGGTCGTCTGCACGCCGCCGTCGAGCACGTCGATCGTGTGCGGTGCGAATGCGAAACGCGACAGGAACGCGGTCGTTTGCGCACCGCGCGCGAACGTGTCGGAACCGGCGATCGCGCGCAGGTAGTCGAGATTGGTCTCGATCCCGTACAGCTCGGTGGCGGCCAGCGCGTCGCGCAATGCCGCGAGCGCATCGCCGCGCGTGTCGCCGCGCACGATCAGTTTCGCGAGCAGCGGATCGTAATACGCGCTGACCTCGGTGCCCGCGTCGATCCACGTATCGACGCGCACCGCGTCCGGAAACGCGACATGCGTGAGCACGCCCGCGCTCGGCCGGAACTGCTGGTGCGGGTCTTCCGCATAGAGCCGCACCTGAATGCTCGCGCCGCGCGGCGCGACGGCGAGCGTATCGAGCGGCGGCAGGTCGCCTTCGGCCTGCAGGATCATCCATTCGACGAGATCGATGCCGGTCACGGCTTCCGTCACGCAATGCTCGACCTGCAGCCGCGTATTCACCTCGAGAAAATAGCAGCGGCGCTCGCGCGCATCGAACACGAACTCGACCGTGCCGGCCGACGCATAGGCGACCGCGCGTGCGAGCCGCACCGCGCTCGCGTGCAGCGCGGCGCGCTCGCCGTCGGCGAGATCCGGCGCGGGCGTTTCCTCGATCACCTTCTGGTTGCGCCGCTGCACCGAGCAGTCGCGCTCGCCGAGCGCGATCACGCCGCCGCGCCCGTCGCCGAAGATCTGCACCTCGATGTGCCGCGCGTGCTCGACGAACTTCTCGAGATAGACGCCGGCATGCGCGAAGTTCGCGCTGCCGAGCCGCACGACGGATTCGAACGCCGCCGCGAGCTGCGCGGCGTCGCGGCACAGCGACATGCCGATGCCGCCGCCGCCCGCCGTGCTCTTCAGCATCACCGGATAGCCGATCGCATCGGCTTCGGCGAGCGCCGTCGCGACATCCGCGAGCAGCCCGGTGCCCGGCAGCAGCGCGACGTCGTGCTCGCGTGCCAGTTCGCGCGCGGTGTGCTTGAGGCCGAACGCGCGCATCTGCGCGCCGCTCGGCCCGATGAAGCGCAGGTCGGCGGCCTCGCATGCGTCGGCGAACTCGGCATTCTCCGACAGAAAGCCGTAGCCGGGATGCACCGCCTGCGCACCGGTCGCGCGCGCCGCAGCGAGGATCGCGGCGACGTTCAGGTAGCTGTCGGCCGCCGGCGCGGCGCCGACGCAGACGGCTTCGTCGGCGAGCGTCACGTGGCGCGTATCGCGATCGGCTTCCGAGTAGATCGCGACCGACGCGATGCCGAGCCGCTTCAGCGTGCGGATCACGCGGCAGGCGATTTCGCCGCGGTTCGCGACGAGGACTTTTGCGAATCTCATGTTGCCTCCCGCTGGGCCGCCCCGAGGCAGGCAACCGCCCTCTTGGAGGGCAGCGAAAAACAGTAAGCGTGGGGGTCGTTCATCATGCCTCCCAGATCGTCAGCCGCACCGGCGTCGGGTTGTAGCCGTTGCACGGGTTGTTGAGCTGCGGGCAGTTCGAGATCAGCACCGTGACGTCCATCTCCGCGCGCATCTCGACATACTTGCCGGGCGCGGAAATGCCGTCCTCGAACGTCAGCCCGCCGAGCGGCGTGACCGGCACGTTCATGAAGAAATTGACGTTGCCGACGAGATCGCGCTTGGTCAGCCGCGCGCCGGTGCCGCATGCGCAGTGCGCGATCGCATTGAGGAAGCTGTCGCGGCAGTTGTGCATGTGGCGCTTGTCGAGCGCGTAGCGCACCGTGTTGCTCTCGGCCGCGCACGCGCCGCCGAGCGTGTCGTGGCGGCCGCAGGTGTCCGCAACGATCGTCACCATCGGATTGCCGAGACTGGACAGCAGCACGCTGCCCGCGCTCAGGTACAGGTTGCGCTGCTCGCGGATCGTGTCCTGCGCGCTATAGCGCTCGTCGGGCGCATCGGTGCGATAGAACAGCGTATCGACGGCCTGGTTGCCTTCGAGATCGAGGATGCGCAGCACCTGCCCGCGCTTCACGTCGTGCAGCCATGGTTCGCCGGCGTTCAGCGTGGTGTCGTAGATCGCGTGCCGCGGGTCGAGGCGGCTTTCGATGATCGGCATGTCGGGGCTCCTTACGCGAACAGTCGGTCGGTGTTGACGAAGCCGCGCGTGTTCTCCGCGCATGCGGTGCGGCACGGATCGTCGTCCGGCGCGGCGCCGTCGGCGGGATACGCACGGCATGCGATCAGCTTCACGGGTTTCGGCGCATAGGCCGGCTGCGGATCGAGCGGATGCGGCGCGGTCGAGAACGCGGCGAGCGTGTTCATCTCGAAGCGCAGGTCGAACGCACTGCCGGCCGGCGAGTGGCCCGCGACGAAGTCGAGCGACCCATCGTCGCGCGGCGCGAGCTTGCTGAAGAAATTGACGTTCGCGACGAGGTCGCGCGCGGACAGTCCGTATTTCGCGAGTTCGAGCACGAGGCTGTCGCGGCCGTTGCGGATCATCGCGTTGCGATCGGCCTGATACGACGACGGGCCGTACTTGCGCGCGAACAGCCGCGCATCGCCGATGCCGCCGAGCGGATCGTGCCAGCCGAGCGTATCGGCCGTGATCGATGCGATCACGCGGCCCATGTCCGTATACAGCGCGTGGCCGCGCGTCAGGTGCGCGGTGTGCTGCGCCTTCAGCGTATCGGCCATGTTGTAGCGTTCGAGCGGATCTTCGTGACGATGAAACACGGCGGACAGATTCGCGCCGCCGTCGAGATCGACGACGCGCAGCGCGAGGCCGCGGCGCAGGATGCCGGACCAGTGGGTTCCGGCGGGAACGACCGTTTCCCACACGACGTGCGGCAACGGGGCAAGCGGGGCTTGGGGGCTCGGCGACATGGCGGCTCCTCGGATCGGTTGAACAAAAGGCGTGAGAGGGCGACCGAACGACATCGCGACCTCCCGGGCTTTTGTCCCTCCGTGGAGCCTCGCCGGATCCTCGCAACAAGGCAGGCGGCAAGACCGGATTGCTCTCGGACCAGGCATCGCACGGCGTGTGACGCCGCGCGACCGGAACCCTAGCGATCCTGAAGATGATGCAAATTGCTTCGCACCTCTCGGACGGTGAATAAGCGAGTTGCATGCCAGCGCGTGCATCCGGGCACGCGCGGCCCCGTTCGGCGCGGCATGGGAGGGCGAACGGCACGCCATGCACGCGCATCGGCCCGCCCTCCCGGGGCGCAGCGCGCGCACCACTCGAACGCGGCCGGCACCAGCGCGGGGCAGCGATACGCACGCGCACCGCGTGCGATCGCAATGGCACGGCCATTGCTGAATACGCACACCGTCACTCTGTCCACCGATCGCTCATGAACAAACTCGACCTGCTTCGGCGCGCGCTGGCCGCGCTCTTCTCCGCGCGTTTCATCGAACTGCAGCGTGCCGCGCGCCGTCACTGAGCGGCGCGTTTCCGACACACGTCAGCCGCCGGTTCACACCGCTGGCATGCTTCTCGCTCGCTCCGATGCCGAGAGGTGCGGCGGTGTCGCATCTTAGGGATGCTAGGGTTCCGGTTCGTCGAACGTCTGGTCCGAGAGCAGCCCGGTGTCTGTGCATACGGTCGTCTGACCGTGCGCATGGCGCTACACGGCGGGACAAAAGCCCGGGAGATTGGCGATGGCGACGGCCGTCGCGCCTCTCCGTGGCCGGTCGTTCGTCCCGCATCCGCAGGAACCGGTCACGCGGCCGGATCGCGCATGGGCGCGACCCGTGCCGACGATCCCGATCCCGGTCTCCTGGAGAAAACGATGACCCGCCTCGCCTCGCCGTTCCGCCGCCTGCTGTCCTCCCGGCACCTCCGTTCCGTCCGCCATGCACTCGCCGCCGTCGCCGTCACGACGTCGCTGTTCGCCGCGCCCGCCGCGCATGCGGCCCCGCCGCTGAAAATCGGCTACAGCGACTGGCCCGGCTGGGTCGCGTTCCAGGTCGCGCTCGACAAGGGCTGGTTCAAGGAAGCCGGCGTCGACGTCGATTTCGAATGGTTCGATTACTCGGCGTCGCTCGACGCGTTCTCCGCCGGCAAGCTCGACGCGGTCGCGGTGACCAACGGCGATGCGCTCGTCACGGGCGCATCCGGCGCGAAGAACGTGATGATCCTGCTCACCGACTATTCGGCGGGCAACGACATGATCATCGCGAAGCCGCCGCTGCGGACCGTCGAAGGCCTGAAGGGCAGGAAGGTCGGCGTCGAGCTCGGGCTCGTCGATCACCTGCTGCTCGAAACCGCGCTGCAGAAGCACGGGCTGAAGGACGGCGACGTCACGCTCGTCAACGCGAAGACCAACGAACTGCCGCAGGTGCTCGGCGCGTCGTCCGACATCGCGGCGGTCGCGGCGTGGCAGCCGAATGCCGGCGAGGCGCTGAAACGCGCGCCGGGTGCGCGCGCGATCTTCACGTCGGCGGATGCGCCGGGGCTGATCTACGACGCGATCACGGTGACGCCGACCAGCCTCGCCGCGCGCCGGGCCGACTGGGCGAAGGTCGTCAAGGTCTGGTATCGCTGCGTGGCCTACATCAACGATCCGAAGACGCAGGCCGACGCGGTGAAGATCATGTCTGCCCGCGTGGGCCTCACGCCGGCGCAATATCTGCCGCTGCTGAAGGGCACGCACCTGCTCGATGCCGCGGCAGCGAAGCAGGCGTTCCACAAGGGCGACGGCCTCGATTCGATCTACGGATCGACCCGCAACGCGAACGCCTTCAACGTGCGCAACGCGGTCTACAAGCAGTCGCAGGATATCGACGCGTATATCGACCCGCGTCTCGTCGAATCGCACTGACGGCGGCGGGCGGGGGGCCGCCCGGAACGATGTCGTTTGTCGATATCGAGCGGCAGCCGCCGGGATTCGAAAGATGTCGAGGATCCCGGCGGAAGCGTGAAGACGGTGTTCATGCTTGAAAGTGGCTTCCGGCTGAATG
Source organism: Burkholderia sp. DN3021 (assembly GCF_049805555.1). Lineage (NCBI taxonomy): Bacteria > Pseudomonadati > Pseudomonadota > Betaproteobacteria > Burkholderiales > Burkholderiaceae > Burkholderia > Burkholderia sp. DN3021. The sequence continues at coordinate 42,558 of NZ_JBNCAB010000012.1, forward strand.
ACGACACGCTTGTCGCGACGATTCAACGCCCAATGCTTGCGCGTCGACAACGGATTCACCGGATTGAATATCTGCGATACGGGTAACGATGGACACCGGCAAGTGCGCCGCGATCGGATGCCGCACCATCGCGGCATCCCTCTGTCGAGACTGACGCGGAGATCAATGCCCCTTCTTCGCCTGCTTCTTGACCGCTTCCTTGGCGTCACCGTATTTCTTCTGTACTTCGCCGGCTACCTGCTGGGCATCGCCTTTGATTTCCTGCTTCACGTTACCCGTGGCCCGGCCAATCACCTCGTTGACCTTGCCCTTTGCCTTTTTCGCGACACCCTTGACTTGATCCTTGTTCATGATGAATGCTCCGGTCACACCTGCTGGCTGGATAACCTGCCGCCCGTCGAGATCAGCGCGTTGACCGATGCACGCGATACGGCAGAATCTGAAAAAGCAGCAATCGCTCACCGCATTCCGCAGTCACGCTGACGCGTGCATGGCGGAAAACCGGCCGAGCCTCCTGCTGACGTGTCACTACATCGGCGGCGTGTTACCCGAATGAAGCGCCCACCCCCATTGCGAATCCGCCATCGCAGGCCAATGGTCCTTGTCGAATCCGGAGGCGCTCTTCATCCGCTCTTCTGTTGCGTCGAGCCGGAAGCATTTCTCGTCGGTATCCAGGGTGAACGCGCCCCAAGGCACGGCAAAAAGTTTGTCGCCCATCCCGAGAAAGCCGCCACACGACAGCACGACGTACGCGATCCGGCCGCTGCATACGTCCAGCATGATGTCGATAACCTTTCCGATCTCCTTGCCATCGGACGATAGAACCTTGTCGCCAGTCAGCGTGGTGGCCGCCATGACGTTGGGGCCGGCCCCGCCTGTGCTGGTTGCGTGACCGATGATCCGGGCGCCGCTGCTATTGCTCGGCGGCTGATTGCTGGGAGAAACGAGTGTCATGACCTGCTCCTGTGTTCATAGACCGAAATGCCGGCGCGCGGCGCCGGCTAGCGTGACGGTGCGACGCTCGCGCCGATCCGGCTCTGTTTCGAGCCAGCGCGCCGCGCGCTTCGCCTGCAATCGCCCGCCGTCATGCGGGCCGAAAAACATGCCCGATTCGAGTGTTTCGTGCCGGCATGCGCGCGGGTTGCCGTGACATGCTCACAGCCTGAGCATCGCTTTGAGCGCCATCGATTCGCGGCCGCGGTATCCGTTGCTGTCGAGGCGATGACATTGGAAGCGCGGCGCATCAACGATGCTCGTCGAGGTGCACTGCCGAGGGGGTTCGGCGCCGATGCGTGCTCTGTTCGCATAGCGCGCATGAGGCAGGAGAACACTTCCGAACGGGCGCGACATGCGTTCCTATCAGGCCAACCAACCCTATGCGCGACCAGCCCTGAAGTCGGTACGCTGCCGTACCCATGCGGGAGCGGCTGTGAGGCGATCGCGGGCGCCTGTGGCGGCGCTGTCGCGACCTCAAGCGTCGATTGCAAATGGCAAGCCGATTTTCGAAGCATGCGGGCATCGAGAATGGCGAACACGCCTCTGCCCGTCGAATGCCGGAGTCTCTCCAAATATGTCGGGAACGGTAAATCGGTGACTCAACTGAAGCGATTCAGCAATCCGGGGCTGGAAATCGTGTTGCCAGTCAGCCCCTGTCGATGCACATCGCGAGAAATCATGCCGTCCTCCAGGACCGCGCACATCGCGCCGAACAACATGATCGCGATTGCCTCGCGATTGCCATAAGGCCGGCGTAGCCGATGATCCTGAGCGTCTTCATTTCGCCTCCTGCCATAAACGATGGCTGTCGCGATCCGGATCATCTTGCGGCTTCACTGCCGCGGATGAGATCGCCGTCGTTGACCAGCCATCGCGTGACGAGCACGTGAACGAGACGCCCTATCTCAATCCGAAATAGCCGAGGACGAACAGAACGATGACCACGGCAGCGCTTCCATTTTTATTCTCCCGATTCGCGTCGCGATGTCCGATCGCACATCGCCGCCCCCATGCCAGTTAGATGTAACCCGTTGCGTGAAGCACGGTGCGATGGGGAATGGCCCCCCCGTGAAGCCTCCGTGTTCAATCAGGTTTTTTTGACAGATTCCTTCGCGTCGCCAAGATTCTTTCGGGCCTGGCCGGCCGCTTGCTGGAGATCGCCTTTGACTTCCTGTTTCGTGTTGTGCGTGGCCCGGCCAATGGCTTCATTCACCTTGCCTTTTACCTTCTCCACAGTTCCCTTGACTTGATCCTTGTTCATGGTAGAGCTCCAATACATAACTGGTTCGTGGATGACGCAGCGATCTTTTGCCGTCAGGTGATGACACGGTCCGACCGATGGATCGGTATTTGATGAAAATCCTCTGTTATCCAGATCGTTCGCCCGGCTTGGCGAGTGCGCTTCAGTGTTCCGGCGGACGATTCGTGACAACGTCGCGCGTCGCCAGCCAGTACGGCTGCCGATTGTAGAACTGGTGAAGCGACGACCCCCACTGCTCATCTGCCATCGAGGGCCAATGGTCCTTGTCGAACGCGGGGGCATTTTTTACGTGGTCCGCGGTAACGTCGAGCCGGAAGCACTTTTCGTCCGTATCCAGGGTCAGCGCACTCCACGGGATGGCGTAAAGTTTGCCGCCGATGCCGAGAAAGCCCCCGCTTGACAGCACGGCATAGGCGATCCGACCGCTGCGTACGTCCAGCATGATCGCTGAAATCTTCCCGATGTCCACCCGGTCAGACGTGAAGAGCTTATTGCCCTTGAGCGTATCGGCCTCCATCACGTTGGGGCCTGGTCCCTCGCCGGTCCCGCTGCCGACAATCGAGGCACCTGTATCGCTGGTCGATGGCCGATGGGTCTGGTCTGGTATCGTCATGATTCCCTCCTGGTTCGTTTCTCGGGACGCCGGCGCGGATCGCCGGCTCGCCGTGATGGACGGCACATACACCGGTCACGCGATATGCATCGCATGACCGCCGTTCGCGTCGCCTGCCAAATGCCCGCCACTACACGGGCAAAGTCGAGTGTTACGTTCAAGCAGCCTTTCCGCAGCGGCACGCGCTACCGGAGCAGTCGTTGCCTGCCGCCCGGTTCGCAGACCTGTCGTTGACGACGGCATCGGAATTCGCCAGCTGCCGCGGCCGTGATGGCGTCGGGTACACATAATGCCGACGGTTACGTGTCGTACAGGCATCGCATCTCGCCGCTTATCCGTTGCGCGCCCGCCGTTCACGCGGGAGATTCAGGACATTGAAGATGGAGAGCGAACTTACTCCGGCGGCCTATTTCCCCGCGACAACGAGCTCCCCGGTATTCACATGTCTGACGCCCTTCACGCTTCGGGCAATATTCCTGACATGATCGATCGCGTGCTGGCTCGCCAACGAGCCTTTCAGCGTCACCACGCCGTGTGTCGTCATCACGCTCACATCGAAGCCCTTGCTGACGCTGTCCGAAAGAATCTTTGATTTCACCTTGGTGGTGATCCAGCTATCGGACACCGCGCGCTCCGTCTTCGCGACGGCGCCATGTTTGGCCGGTGTACCAGCACCCGTCGGCACCTCGAGGTTGTCACTGACACGCTGAACCCCGTCGACCGACCGGGCCGCCGATTCGGCCACCGACTTCGCATGCAAGCTGCTTACCACCCCGTCGAGGGTGACCACGCCGTCGGCGGTGGTGACGCTGATATCGGATTTTCCGAGACCTTCTTCACCCATCAGCTTGGCTTTAACCTTCGCCGTGATAGCGGTGTCATCGATCGTGGTGCCGACGTTGCTGGCAGTTTTGGACATCGAACTGTCGCCGGTGGCGAAGCAGGTCGTGCCGATGCCCAACCCGGCCACCAGCCCGATCGCAATCAGTGCGGTGCGAATCGGCGTACGACTCGACAAGATTCTTTTCATTCGCTTTCTCCAATGCGTCGTATGAACGACTTGATCTGAACAACGTGCGCGATCCCGGTATCGAAACGTATGGTTCAATTGGCATCCGATGTGCAACGATGCCGCGGCCCGTTGGTGGGCGACGAAATCTTCGCAATCTCCTGACGACAGAATCACATCATTGCCCGCCAATCTCGGCCCGGTCGGGTAGTTATGCACGGGATGTACGGGCTCAGTCTGTCCGATGCCGGACGGTTTGCTCGCGCGCGTGGCACGCGGAACCGGAGCGGCCTCCGTACTCGCTCGGGCCGGCCAGTCTCAGGGCCTTGCACAGACGACGGCAGTGAGGATGAACGGAATGACCTGATGCGCGACGGCCTTGCTGCCCGCTAACCGAGAATGCGCTTCGACCGAATCGATCGGCGCCTTGACGACGACGCCGTAAATCGAGCCCGGCAGAGGTTGGCCGGTCCCCGTCCTGAACAGCGCGTCATACTGCGCATAGGCGAACACGGCATAGACGTTGAAGCCAAACACCGTGAGCGCGGCGTTGCGGGTAGGCCGGAACGCGTTGACCGAATTCTGTTCGACCCGCATCGGATCGCGATCGATATAGCCGTGATTGAACAGGCGCACGATGAACGCGTGCGCGTCGGTTTTGCAGTCGAACTGCGCGTCCAGCGCATAGGCGTGGCTCGGCGCGGGGGCAAGCCCGACTCCGCCTGCGAAGAATGCGGCCAGCATATTGAGGAGGGTTTTTCTCATGACAGTTTGCGCGGACCTGATAAGTCCGCCATGCTCGTTACCCGTACCACCTGCCCGGCCGCCTTGCGTCGGAATCGATTGCGGGCGATCTGCGCAAGGTGGCGCTTGCCGCGTCATACCCGGCAACCGCAAGCGCGAGCGCCGGATTCAGGTTGTCCACCATCGAGCCCGGGATCAGGATCGTCGCGCCGCGCTCCTTCGTCGTTTCATAGGCAATGTTCATCGCCCGCAGCTGAAGCGCGCCTACCCGGTCTCACGGATGCGCGCCGGTCGCCCGTTTCGAGATGCAACGGTACGGCAACGATGATCCACGAAGGGGCCTTTCCTGACAGGATTCTCGAGCCTATATCCGCCCCAGGAGGAGGAGCACAACTACGACGATCAGCACCACGCCCAGCAAGCCGCTGGGCATATAGCCCCACGAACGGCTGTGCGGCCAGGTCGGTATCGCACCGATCAATACGAGCACCAGCACGACAATCAGTATTGTTCCCAACATGGACCTTCTCCTTTCGACTGAGTGTTTCAACGAACCCGTCGCCGCCCGCGCTTGGGACCCGGAACCTTCCGGGCCTTGCGCGAGGTATCGCCGCACAGTTCAACTTGATGTAGTTGGACATCTGCAATGTGTGTGAGAAACCTGCCCGGCAAAGTGAAATTGACATTGATCAGCCACGCAGTCGGTACGGTGGAGGACATCGAGATATCCGTTTTTCCGCCCCGAGATCTGGAGCGCCGCAGAGCGAACTCGACTCCTCGCGTCGTCAGCGTGCCCTTGGCATGCCTGTGTCGTTGGCACCGCTTGATTTGAATCGCAGGTCAGGCCGCCGCCGCGCTGACGAAAAGGAGAACTTTGCGAAGCCGGGTACGGCACCGTACCGACTTCAATCCAGACGGCGAGCAACGTAGGCCGCACGCTCGAAGTGTCTGCTTTAGCGCGTTCGATACGTATCGTCCCGTTTTACTTTCATCGTTCCCGCCGCGCCGCATGACATGCACGAGAGCAATCGCTGACGCAACGCGCCGATTGCCCGTCGCAGTACCTGAATCGACCGGCTGATCGCCAATGGGTCGGCACGTCGAGTTTTTCGGCTTGCATGGGACGCATCCGCACCGGTCCGAAGCACCCACCAGAATGGACGATATCGCGGGCATTAGCCGTCATGTTCGATTTCAAGGAATCGCGCCCCGCGAGACCAGCGGCGCGCATCGAGCCTCCTGAAATACCCGGCGTGCAGGGTTTGATTACGCTTGCCGTTGGCGTCACGGTCGTCGCGGCGCTCTATTTTGCGCGCGAGATCCTGATCCCGGTTACGCTCGCGATTCTGCTCAGCTTCCTGGTCGCTCCCCTGGCCAATCTTCTTGGCCGCATCAAGCTCGGCCATGTGGTCTCGGTTCTCCTTGCGGTGACGATGTCGCTCTCGGTGATCGTCGTCCTTGGGGGGGTGATCGCCGCCCAAATCACGGATCTCGCCGTTGGCATCCCCCGCTATCAGGCGAGTATCGACAACAAGATCTCTGCCGTGCATGGACTCACGGTTGGAAAATTGAACCAGCTGGCGGGTGCCGCTGGCCAGGCGCTTCAACGAGCAATCGTGGATCAGCCGCAAGCGACGCGCGAATCGGCGCCATCCGCGTCCGGCGTCCAACAGCCCGCGGTGCTTCCCGTCGAGGTGTTCGAGCCATCCCAGACACCATTCCAGCTTGCACGGCGCATACTATCTCCCGTCGTCCGTCCGCTCGAGACGGCTTTCATCGTATTTGTCGTCACCATCGTCATTCTGTTGCAGCGCGATGATCTTCGGGGCCGCGCTATCCGCTTGTTTGGTTCGCGAGATCTCCATCGGACCACCACCGCAATGGACGAAGCCGCGCGGCGCCTCAGTCGATATTTCGTTTCTCAACTCGGCGTAAATGCCGGCGTGGGCGTCGTGATCGGGACCGGGTTGTTCATCATCGGCGTACCCAGCCCGGTGCTGTGGGGAATTCTGGCCGCGCTGTTGCGCCTTGTCCCCTATGTCGGAATCTGGATCTCTGCCATTCTGGCTACCGCGCTCGCCGCAGCCGTCAGTCCGGAATGGTCGATGGCGATCTGGTCGCTGGTGCTTTTCGCGACCGTCGAGCTGCTGGCCGGTCAGGCCGTCGAGCCGCTCCTATACGGCCATAGCACCGGCCTTTCCCCATTTTCGGTCGTCGTCGCTGCGATTTTCTGGAGCTGGATATGGGGGCCGATCGGGCTCATCCTGTCCACTCCGCTGACACTTTGCCTGCTGGTCCTCGGTCGCCACGTTACGCGGCTCGAATTTCTCGACGTGCTGCTTGGCGACCAGCCCGCGCTGACGCCAGTCGAAAACTTTTATCAGCGCGCGCTCGCCGGCGACCCGGACGACGCAGTAGAGCAAGCCGGGGTACTGCTTCGCGACCGGCCGCTCTCCTCCTATTACGATGAAATCGTCCTCAAGGGCTTGCAGCTCGCGGCCGACGACGTCTTGCGCGGTGGCGTAACGCCCGCACAACTGGCACGAATCGAGACCACGGTCAACGACCTCATCGAGGGCCTGGATGGCTTCGCGGATACCGATCCGGCTGTCGACGCAGCAGCACCCGACTGGGGCGCATTGGCTCCACCTGCTGCCGGACAAAAAGCATCGAGCCAATCGGCTTCGAATGCTTCTTCGCCCAGCATCGAAACGCCCCCGATTCGGCATGCTGACAATCAGGTCCTTTGCATAGCAGGTCGAGGGCCCCTCGACGAGCTGGCATCGGCCATTCTCGTCCAGCTTCTCGGCAAACACGATCTCGATTGCCGGGTGGTCAACCATGACGCGGCCTCGCGCGTCCGGATCGACAGTCTTGACGTCACCGCAGTGACAACGGTGTGCATTTTTTATCTACGCATCAATGGGATCCCGTCCCACCTGCGTTACCTTTTGCGACGCGTGCGGCAACGCTTGCCGGACGCGTTGATCGTCGTCGGCCTCTGGCCGGCAGGCGATACCGATCAGTGGGGCAAAGATCTCCAGAGTGCGATCGGCGCCGATCACTATGCCACTTCGATCAGGGACATGGTCAACGCATGCATTGTCTCGACCGGCACGGCAAGCGCGTTCGGCCCTGAGCCGAAGCCTGACGCCGTTTCAGCGTAACGGGCATGCGGCGACAAGGACGTGCGGGTGCCTGCATTTGCAGCACGGGCACCAGTCCTCGAGTTGAGTCACTTGCTGTTCCCTCGATTCAGTAGTGCAACGCCCGCGCGCAAGCGTCCGGCACCGGACAGACGTCGGTCGGGAGTCAGCGCACAGATGATCTATTCGATCGAACTCGGCCGCAATGACGGCAATCTCCTCGTGAGTCCGTCGAATGCCTTTGGAGATCGATCATGAGACGCATTGCCCCTCCATCCCGACCGCGAGTTGCACCGGCACTCGCGATAGCGGTTTTTCTCGCGATAACGGCACTCGCCAATCCTGCGAGCGCTGCCTCCCCCGCGCAGACCCAAGCACCTGCAAGCGCGATGACCGTTGCAACCCACGACCGGATCGAGACGCGCATCAACAACCTTCACGACAGGCTTCAGATCACCGCGGCGCAGGAAGGACTTTGGCACAAGGTCGCGCAGGTCATGCGCGACAATGCGGCCACGATGGACTCGCTCAGAGAGGCGCGAACCAGTCGTGCAAACAGCATGAGCGCCGTCGACGATCTCAAGTCCTATGGCCAGGTCGCCGACGCTCATGCGGACGGCATCAGAAAGCTCACTCCTGCGTTTCAGACGCTGTACGACAGCATGTCCGACGCCCAGAAGAAGAATGCCGATCTGATTTTCCGGACTGACCATCACCACTCCGCAAAGAAGGGGTGATCTCGAGACACCCGCGGCAGAAAGCAGACCGGTGCCGCACGCAGGTCCCGGATCTCGGACAGGAGAACATCATGAAAACCCCAGAAATACGCGCCGCGTTCATAGGCTCGATAATGACCAGCATCACGACGACGGTCAGCTTGGCCTTGGCTATCGGCGGCATGTCCATGGCGCCGGCTTTCGGCGCAGACTACGGCAACTACGAGAGCCAACGGCAGCATGGCGCGAATGATGGCTATCAGCATGACGAAAGCTATCCACAGCAACATCGCATGGGTAACGGTTATCTGCAGAACCACAGGCATCAGTGGAATCACGGCAATCGGCAGGCTTATCGACATCCGGGCAATGACTATCGTCGCGGCGACTACTACGACAATCAGGACTATGTGTATGCGCCACCACCCGTGGTCTATGCCCCTCAGTCGACGCCAGGCATCAACCTGTTCATACCGCTTCAGTTCCGATAGGGTGCGAGATCGCACGGGGCTTTGTCCGCTGGGTCGGATGGCAACGAAACCGGGAGAGGCCGCTGTTCGGGCTGTTTCGGTTTCGTTGCTTCGCGATTGTTGCGCAACCAGCCTTTTGTCATGACCTTACTGAGGTTCTATCCTGTTCTGATTGTGCGACCGCGCGCGGAGGGCAGCATGCATAAACCTGCGGAGCTTGCCGAAAAATTCTTTGGCATACCCTATGAATCATTGGACGAGCGCACGAAGAATGTTGCACGTCTCGTCTCGGAACGAAAGCACATAGCGAGAGACGCCACGAAAGAGCTGGATGCAGCGGCGACGCGCGGCCAGCGTGCAGCAGATGCCGTTGCCGCCTTCGGCGGGTCGTGGATATTCATCACGTGCTTCATGGTCGTCATGGTCGTCTGGGTCAGCCTGAATTCGCTGATTCTGGCAACGTACAGCAAAGCCTTTGATCCTTACCCGTATATCTTGCTCAACCTGTTTCTCTCGATGCTGGCAGCTATCCAGGCACCCATTATCCTGATGGCGCAGAACCGGCAGTCATACAAGGATCGGGTCTCTGCCGAGCACGACTACGAAATCAATCTGAAGGCCGAACTCGAGATCATGTTGCTCCATGAAAAGCTGGACGGGTTGCGCGAGGAGCAATGGAATGAATTGCTGAACATGCAGAAGGAACAGATGGCGGCGCTGAAGAACCTGCTCGAGTCTGGCAGGACGTAAGCGACGGGGCATCAGGGTCGCCAGCTTCGCGAAACGACGCGATCGAATCACGGCGACGCGTGCCGGAAGGACGCTGACCGGCCATTTTCATGTGATGACCGCAGCCGACTTACCATCCTTCCCGTTGCCCCGGCCTATGCGCCCCCTGGTCATCGGGATGCCAGGAACGATTCATGTGATCGCGGGACGTGTCGCCTCGATTCCATCCGCTTTCGTGACCACCGCCATACCCCCCGTTTCGATCACCACGTTAGCCGTCGCCGGGCACCCAAAGGCATCCGGCAAGCACGGTCGCAATAGCCGCAAGACAGACATAAATGGACGCACGCATGTTGCTCTCGTTGCCAATCGCATTCGAGTGCGGTGCTTCGTTTGATCGACCGGAGACGAATGACGGAATCATTCGCCACTGATGTGAACCACATCGATGTTCGTGAAAAGATCACGCACGAAGGGATGGTTGCAGGAAACATCCTCGTTTCAACGAGATTGCGTGTCTGTACGGTGAAAGACGATTGTCGAGGCGGACAGGTGCAGGATCCTGGTCGCCATCGTGAATCTCCGCAATTTGATTTTGCATACGTTGCCGGACCGGCTGCGCGGCATCGACGGGTTGAGTCCGCAACCCATACAAGACGCACGTGCAGCGAAGCTGAACGAGACACGGGCCGAGGCTGATGTCGCGTCTTTGTACGCTGTCGTACCGCGTCCGCGGCCGGCCTGGCGTAGCTTCGAAAGCTCCACGAACAACCAGGAGACGATGATGCTGCGAAGAACATTTCTGTGGGGGACGCCGGGATCCATCCTTGCCATTTCCCTCGCGGTTTCAGGTTGCACGATGACCGGAACATCCGATGCCAGCGGCCACCAGATCGACAAGCGCCACACTATCGACGCAGGTGTCGACTCGACCCTCGCGCGTCTTTACTCCAGCGCCAACGGCTCGCGTGAACTCGTCGCCAAGGCGCGCGGCGTGCTGGTGTTCCCGTCGGTCATCGCGGCCGGCTTCTGGATTGGCAGCCAATACGGCGAAGGCTCGCTGCGCGTTGCCGGCAACACGGTCGGGTACTACAGCACCACGACCGGCTCGATCGGGCTGCAGATCGGCGCGCAATCGAAAGCCATCATTTTCCTGTTCATGACCCAGGACGCGCTTGACCGGTTCCGTAGCAGCGAAGGCTGGTCGGTGGGCGGCGATGCATCGGTGGCAGTACTGAAAGTGGGCGCGAACGGCAATGTCGACACCAGCACCGCGACCGCGCCGATCGAAGCGTTCGTGCTGACGAACAGCGGGTTGATGGCGGGTGTGACGCTTGAAGGAACGAAGATCACGAAGCTGACGACGCTGTAGTGCTCGAAGCCGGCCGGGCGAGCAAGTCGGCCAACGCGGCGATCCGACGGCGCGGTGGCGGATCTGAACTAAACTCGCCTGATCCGCACGTCGGCGTGCCCGTTCCCGGCGCTTGTCCGCCAACGTATCGAACGCGAGTCATCGCTTCGCATCATTCCGCGGTCGACGCCGCGCAGGCCTGGCGACCTCGATTTCCCGTCAATAGCGCCGTGAAATATCGGCTCCGTATCGAGCGCGCGTGATTGCGCACACCTTGATGAGACATGTGCCGGCACTATAATTTTTGAAGGGTGATTCGCATTCGAACGGTCATTCCGAACTCGTCGGAAAAAAGGGACATATTGCCGTCACCATCCCGTCCGGTCGTCGGATCGGTAAGGTATGATGGTTGCCCATTCCGCCGATTCCCGCTGCGCCCACATCGGCCGGATTCTCCATCGTCAGCCGAGCGCAAGCGTAGGAGCCATGCATGCAGGACAACCCGCCCCTTACCGAAAATCACCTGCTTGCCGCGCTGCCGGAAAACGAACGCGCGCACGTCGCTGCGCACCTGACGCTCGTCGAGATGCCGCTGGGAAAAGTGCTGTACGAGTCGGGCGGCCAGCTTCATCACGTCTATTTTCCGACCACGTCGATCGTTTCCCTGCTTTATGTGATGGAGGACGGCTCGTCCGCTGAAATCGCGATCGTCGGGCATGAAGGCATGATCGGCGTATCGCTGTTCATGGGCGGCGAGACGACACCGAGTCGGGCCGTCGTGCAAAGCGCGGGGCATGCCTACCGGCTCGACGCGAGCATCCTGAAAGAGGAATTCCGACGCGGCAACGCGATGCAGCGCCTGTTGTTGCGCTATACCCAGGCGCTGATCACGCAGATGGCTCAAACCGCGGTGTGCAACCGGCATCACTCGATCGATCAGCAACTGTGCCGCTGGCTGCTGCTCAGCCTCGACCGCCTGCCTTCGAACCAGCTGCGCATGACGCAGGAGCTGATCGCCAACATGCTGGGCGTGCGCCGATCGGGCGTGACGGAAGCGGCATTGAAGCTGCAGGACGCGGGCCTCATCCGCTACAACTACGGCCATATCGAGGTGCTGGACCGGCCGGGGCTCGAAAAACGCGTGTGCGAATGCTACAGCGTGGTCAAACGTGAATTCGATCGCCTGCTTCCCGATCTGAAGCGGCTCTAGCCGCTACCGCGCCGCGCAACCCGCGCTAACGGTGCTTGATGTGCGACGACCTCCGGTGATGCTTTCGGTGGGCCGGTCTGGAAATCATCCTGGTGACACCGCCGATCGACGGCGGATCGCTGGCGGGGAACGTCCCCTCCACCGCGTCGTCGACATTGCGCTCGCTCTTGCCGCCGTTCGTATGCTGCTCTCGATACCTGCTGCGCATAACCGCCTCCATGGAGCTGATGATCGGACCGGGCCGGCCCGGATTCGACTGTCCGGCGTGTGTACGGCACGCCAGCGTGTAAGGCCGTCGGTCACGACCAGCATAGACCCGATCCGGACACCCCGCCGGGCACGAGCGTGATTCGCCGCAAAACGCCGGACATCGCGCGACGAGCCCGCCGATGACGTCGAAATCAAGGTCGGGACCAGGGCAATCACGCGCGCATGACGCATCAGGGCGGTCGCCATTACGACCATCGCCGGTATGGAAGCAACGGCTATTGCGGTGGCGAGGAGGATGCCTATGGCGCTCCTCCGATGGTGTACGCGCCGGCACCGGTGCCGGGCCTGTCGCTGTTCATACCACTGCGACTGCGTCGAGGCGCGAACCGAATCCGGCCGCCCCGTTTACCCGGCAGCCCGTCGACAGGGGCGATCCACACTGCTTCGCGATCCTGATGACGATGCTCGGGAGGATGTCTCGCGACATGCCGGGAGGGAGCCGCCCGATCGCCCCCTTGCGCGCTTTGTACGGTTTCGTACCGCATCGGCCGTTCGTCGCGTGTAGCGTCTCAAACATGCCGGCCATCCGAGGGGACGCGATCGGCAGGAATCGTTCCGCATCGGCGGACGAACGGCTGGATGCCACCGCACGGCAGGCATGTCAGCAGAATCACCGACGTGCCGGGCATGGATCTGGCGAGGACATCATGTTGCGAAGCATCCGAAGGTTGCATGGAGACACGGTTCGAGCGAAGGACGGCGATATCGGGCGCATCCATCAGGCTTACTTCGACGACGACAACTGGTGCATCCGTTACCTCGTCGTCGAGACGGGGGACTGGCTGCACGACAGGCAGGTACTGATCTCGCCGTATTCCGTCACGCATGCCGATCCCGAAACGCGCACGCTATACGTCAGCCTCACGCAACAGCAGGTGAGAGACAGCCCGAATCTGGACACGCACAAGCCGGTATCGCGCCAGCACGAGATCGAGTACCTGCGTTACTACAACTACCCGACTTACTGGGGCGGCCCGAACCTTTGGGGGATGGGCGCTTACCCGGCTTTCGATCCCGCGGGGCCGTCGCAGGATCCTGAAGCAGGCGACCCGCTTTTCTCGCACACCGCGCCGGCCAGCGCACCGGCGGATACGCATCTGCGCAGCACCGGCGAGGTCGACGGATATCGGCTCGAAGCCACGGACGGGCATATCGGTCACGTGTCCGACTTCATTTACGACGATCAAGCGTGGGTGATCCGCTATCTGGCGATCGACACGTCGAGCTGGTGGTCGACCGGCAAGGAAGTGCTGATCGCGACTCACTGGCTCGACCAGGTGGACTGGTCGACGAAAACGGTATCGACCACGCTCGCGCGCGATGCAATCCGCCGGAGCCCTCTATACGACGACTCGCAGCTCGTTCATCGAAGCTACGAAATCGAGTTGCATGAGTTCTACGGCAAGCACGGATATTGGAACGGAGACCGATAACGGAGACCGATAACGCAGCCCCGCGCAATCGGCAGCCAACGCGACCCGATCCCGTGCGGGATATGGCGTGACCGGACGCCAAGGAGCATCCGCATGACCTCAATCTGTTTCCCGTCGACCGAAGATTCGACACTCGATGCGCTCTGTGTCAATACGCTGCGCTTCCTGTCGATCGATGCCGTGCAGAAAGCGGCGAGCGGCCATCCGGGCTTGCCGCTCGGCGCCGCGCCGATGGCCTACGCGTTATGGACGCGCCATCTCAAGCATCACCCCGCCAATCCGGCATGGCTCGATCGCGATCGCTTCATCCTGTCGGCCGGACATGGTTCGATGCTGCTGTACAGCCTGCTTCACCTGACTGGCTACGATCTGGCACTCGACCAGATCGAGCGCTTCCGACAATCGGGCAGCCTCACGCCCGGTCATCCGGAGCGCGGCCTCACGCCGGGTGTCGAGACGACGACCGGCCCGCTCGGCCAGGGCTTCGCCAACGCCGTCGGCATGGCGATAGCGGAAGCGCAGCTCGCCGCGCGCTACAACCGTCCCGGCTTCGAGATCGTGGATCACCACACCTATGCACTCGTCAGCGATGGCGACCTGATGGAAGGCGTCGCGGCGGAGGCGGCATCGCTTGCCGGCCATCTCCAGCTCGGCAAGCTGATCTGCCTGTACGACGACAATCGGGTCACGCTGTCCGCCGGCACCGCGATCACCTTTACCGAAGATCGCGCGCGACGGTTCGACGCCTACGGCTGGCATACCGAAACGGTCGACGACGGCAACGACCTGGCCGCCATCGACGCGGCGCTGGTCAATGCACGTGCCGAGCAGTTGCGTCCATCGTTGATCCTCGTGCGCACGCATCTCGGCTATGGCTCGCCCAACCGGCAAGACACGTACCAGGCACACGGATCGCCGCTCGGCGACGCCGAGGTGCGCCTGACCAAGCATAACCTCGGCTGGCCGCCCGACCCCGCGTTTCATATCCCCGCACCGGCGCTCGCGCATTTTCGTCGCGCGCTGACGGAGGGACGAGTACGGGAAGAGCACTGGAACGCGCGGTTCGCAGCCTATGCGCGCGCGTTTCCCGAGCTGGCGGAGATGCTGCTGAATACGGCGCGCGGCACGCTGCCCGACAGGTGGGACCGCGATATCCCGGTCTTTCCGGCCGATCCGAAAGGCATGGCGACGCGAGTCGCATCCGGCAAGGTGCTGAATGCCCTCGCCTCCCGCGTACCTTCGCTGGTCGGCGGATCCGCCGATCTGAATCCATCCACCTTCACCGCACTGACCGGGCTCGGCGATTTCGAGGCCGCCGGCATGAACGCGCTTGACCGGCAGGGCTCCGAAGGCGGCGGCTGGAGCCGCAGCGGCCGCAATCTGCATTTCGGCGCGCGCGAGCATGCGATGGGCGCGATCCTGAACGGCCTGGCGACCCACGGCGGCATCCTGCCGTTCGGCGCGACCTTCCTGATCTTTTCCGACTACATGCGTCCGCCGATCCGGCTTGCCGCGTTGATGCGCCTGCAGGTGATCTATGTGTTCACGCACGACAGCCTCGCGGTCGGCGAGGACGGTGCGACGCATCAGCCCGTAGAGCAGCTCGCCGGCCTGCGCGCAATCCCGGGCCTGCTGGTGATTCGACCGGCGGATGCCAACGAGACGGCCGTCGCGTGGCGTGTGGCGCTCGAAGCCCGCGAGCGGCCGACCGCGCTGGTCCTGACTCGCCAGGACGTGCCGACCATCGATCGCCTCCGGTTCGCGCCGGCCGAAGGCTTGCAGCGCGGCGGCTACGTGCTGGCCGATGCCCCCGATGGACGCCCCACGCTGATCCTGATCGCGACGGGCTCGGAAGTCGGGCTCGCGCTGGCGGCGCACGCCGAGCTGCTCGCGCGCGGCGTGGCGGTTCGGGTCGTGTCGCTGCCCTGCTGGAGATTATTCGACGCTCAGCCGCAGCGGTATCAGGACGCCGTGCTGCCGCCGTCGGTCGGTGCGCGGCTGGCGATCGAAGCGGGCGTGTCGCAAGGCTGGCACCGCTATGTCGGCGATCGTGGCGACGTGCTCGGCGTCGCATGCTTCGGTGCGTCGTCCCCGGGCGCCGAGCTGATGCGCGATTTCGGCTTCACCGTCGAGAACGTCTGCGACCGCGCGCTGAAACTGCACGCGTGATCCGCGGGCGGCCGGTGCGCATATCAGGCGCTCGGGCCGCCGCCGGCACGGCGCGTACCGGCTTCGAGCACCGCGTCGACCATCGACTGCGCATCGGACACGATGCGCGCCATGTGATCCTCTCCGGCGAATCCCGGCGTGCCGTCGAGTAATCCGCCGACGAACCACTTGAACCCGACAGGCACTTCGTGGACTTCGCGATCGCGCGCGCGGGCCACTTCGACCGATGTGCAGACAGATAATCGACGAGCACCGCGAGACAGTGATTTTTTTCGGCTCGCGGCAAACGTGATGCGACCGACGTATCGCCATCCCGTGACGCCCCTCGCCGACCGCCGCCGGTACGCGCACCCTGCCAGGGACGATCGGCGCGATACTAGGCAATGAGTGCGGGGGCGTGTCGACGCCACATGGCGACCTGCGCTCGACACGCGGCGAGCGCGACGTTATCCATGCAAGGGATTCAACGTGACCGAAACCATCGGATGCCTCATCTTCGGAGCCCTGCTGATTTTCATGGGACTCATCGGATCGTCGCTCGAGCGCCTGCCGCTTAGCGCGGCCATGGTGTATCTCGGGATCGGCTTTCTGATCGGACCGGCCGGTACCGGTTTCCTGTCGATGACATTGCCGGACGACGTCGCGCGGTTGCGCATCGCCGCCGAAATCGGCTTGCTGATCTCGCTGTTCGCGATCGGCCTGAAGCTGCGTGTCCCGCCCGCCGATCCCCGCTGGATGCTGCCGCTGCGGCTTGGCGTCGTCGCGATGATCTTCACCGTCGCGTCGATCGCCGCGCTCGGCGTGCTGGTGTTGCATTTGAGTCTCGGCGTCGCGGTACTGCTGGGCGCGATGATCGCGCCGACGGACCCGGTACTTGCTCATGACGTCGGCGTGCGCGACGCGGGCGATGTCGAGCTGGTGCGTTTTTCGTTGTCCGGCGAAGGCGGGATCAATGACGGCACGGCCTACCCGTGCGCGGTGCTCGGCCTGCTTTTGTGCGGCTCCGGCACGACGTCGGCGCTTCACTGGAGCATGGTCGGCGGCATTGCATGGGGCATCGCATCCGGCGTGGGCACCGGCTGGCTGTTCGGCTTCGCCACCGCCCGGCTCGTCGCATTCCTGCGCAGCCGTCACGGACAGGCGCTCGGCTTCGAAGGGTTCTTCGCGCTGGGCCTGATCATGCTGTCGTACGGCGTGACGCTCGCCATTCATGGCTACGGGTTCCTGGCCGTATTCGCCGCGGGCGTCGCGATGCGGCGCGTCGAGCATCGAACGAGCGGCCGGAAGACGCCGAAGGAGACGGTCGGCGTCGTGGACAGCGAGGATGTCGAGGCCACCGCCACCGATCCCGACAAAGCCCATGCGTTCGTCGCGGAATCGGTCATGGGATTCACGATCGAGCTGGAACACATCGCCGAAGCCGTGCTGATCCTGCTGATCGGCGCGCTCGTCTCCCGCTATTGGGCCGATATGCTCACCTGGACGGGCGCGGCCGTGGTCGCGACACTGCTGTTCGTCATCCGGCCGGCCGCCATCCAGCTCGCGCTGATCGGGTCCCGCGCGTCGCACCGCCAGCGCCGGTTGATCAGCTGGTTCGGCATTCGCGGCGTGGGTTCGCTGTATTACCTGATGCTCGCGCTCGAGCAAGGGCCGCGCGCGGAACTGTTGCCGCTGGTTCCGTGGGTACTGGTCATCATCGCCGTGTCGATCGTGCTGCACGGCATTTCAGCGGCGCCGCTCATGCGCCGTTATGCGTGAGATCCATCGCGGGCGCAGTGGCACGACGCGTGCCTCGGTCGAACGGTTTGGCGCGATGCCCCCCCCCGACACGCAAGGTGCCGGGCGGCCGTCTTTCCATGAACCTGCAGCATCGATGATGTCCCGCGTCACAGCCTGCCCAGCAGCATCAGGACGAGCAACACGACCAATACCAAGCCCAGTAATCCGCTTGGTCCATAACCCCAGCCGTTGCTGTAGCGCCAGGTCGGGATCACCCCGACCATCAACAGCACGACAACGATCAGTAGAAGAAGTCCCAATGACATGTCGTCTCTCCTCAATCAATCCGGCCCCGGCCATGTCGCGATGCGTCCGCACCGATGGCCGCCGAATGCAATCGAACCGATGTTTCCGTCGATACGCTCCCGTGCGCTCACGCGTCGACGCGCACGCGCGCCGTTCGTCGCCTGTCGCGTCGAATTGGCGGTTCCGCATCTCGAATGCCGGAGTAGCCGGGACGTCAGTCGTCCTGCTCCTTCATGCAGGACGCGTGCTCGATGCACCCGGTTCGGAACGTGCATCGGCTCTTTCGATATCAAGGTAGACGGACGCGGGCGTGGAGTCTGTCCGGCAACGTACCGGACGCACGCGGGCCCTCGCGGACATCGCCGCACATCACCTGCCTGCCGATCTGAAGTGACGCCAACCGCCACTGCACGGCATCGTACCGACTTCCCCCTTTCGCTCGCCCATTCTGTGTCGGCACGCATTCGCGGCAGTGGTCGATATCGATACGCAGTACGCTCCAGATCAGGAGGATCTATGAAACATCATTCAGGCACAACACTTGATCAACGCGATCAGGCTACTTGGCAAAAGCAACGGGAAGATCTCGCCCGCGCCGACATCGAACGGTCCGAAAAGCGCATCCGCGACGCCGCCGGCATCAACTCCAATGCGAGCAAGTGGCGTTATTCGCGTCCCGACAATCGGGCGAGATAAGCGGCGCGCGGCGCAACGCGCCTCACGGCCTCCACGAGGCCAGGCCGGCGTTCAGCCGCCATATCGCGAACGGTGCGTGGCCAGTGGGCTAGCTCGTCACGTTGTGCAGTACGTTGCCGCCCGCCACAATCGCCGACGACCACGAGAACGGGGTTACCTGGAACATTGCCGCAGATATGCGACGGACTCCGCGGCAAAATAGGACGAACAGCACCGCGCCACCGATCGACCTGTCAACGGGCCGATGATCGCGGGTGCTGCGTGAAATGTTCGCCACCCTGCTTTTTCGTGAGGAGCCCGGTTCAGTGGAGATGTCCTCCGAACAGCCCGAGCAACCCGATGACGATCAGATAGATCGCAACGATGTAATTCAACAGACGCGGCACCACCAGAATCAGAATGCCGGCAATCAGCGAAACCAGCGGGCCCGCGCTCGTGAGAATGTTCATACGCCCTCCGCAAGATTGAAAACAACACACGAATACAAAACCGCCCGGCCTCCGCCGCTGATTACAGCGACCTGAGCCGGGTGACCTTCGTGCCTTCGAGCGTCACGCCGGCCATTCACCCGTTGTGCGTCAGCCCGATCGAACCGGTCGTGGTGCTGTCTTACCCTACGGTACTGCCGCCGACGCGCAGCGAGCCTTCACCCTACCGGCCGCCGACGAAAAGACCGGCCGCGATGACTGATGGGAATACCAGCACGTTGCGTGCCTTGCCGGCGAGTTCGCACGAGTCTTTGGCTGTCGTGTAAAGGCGAGCAAGGGTCGATGCGACGCCTGCATCAATGGTGCGACGTTCGTCGATCTGGTGGCCACGGGCGTCGGATGCGTCGCCGGTCAGACCGATAGCCAGGAACGATCCTGGCGTACATCCCATAGAAATATTCGTCACACCATGATTCGCCCCAGGTGGTTCGTGAATACCCTGATGCCGTACATGGGCGAATACGGGACGAAAGCGTACCAAGCGTGTAAAAAAGACAATATGTACAACCCATCTTCGCGGCGATTCGCGTACGGCATCGTACCGACTTCCGTCACGATGGCGCGCAGTGTGTCTTCGGGCACCCTGATTTTCCGGCGCTAAAGCGCCCGATACGAAGCTTCGATGGTTCCGGGTTTCGTACCGGTGAAACAGGCGACCAATGTCAAGGAGCAGTGTCATGAACAGGGATCAGGTGAGAGGCCGCATCGCGGAAGCAAAAGGCAAACTGAGGGAAGTGGTCGGCAAGGTCATCGGAAATCGAGTGACCAGAATGCAGGGCAAGGTCCAGCAGGTCGTCGGAAAGACACAAGCGTCTTTCGGCGACGCGAAAGAGCAATTCAAGAAGCGGCCGTAGGGTATTCGCGCGAACCGCGCCGAAGCGCCGCGCGATCGAGCAAGGTGCCGCGGACTCGCCGGGTGTTGATTGCGCACGTACGCGTCCGGCGAGATCCGTTTCCCAGCCGACCGTCACGATCCTTCATTGGGTCGGGTGTCGTCGCCGTGCGCGGCGGCAAGTGGTTTGTGCTGCTCTGCTCCCATGCCGGGAAAGAACGCATCCCACGCATCCCGGACACCTTTCGCTGCGGTCGCATCCGCGGCAATCGTCTCCTGGTCGCCCGACTTGGCCGGATCGGAGCGCAAGCCTCGCCAATGCGTAAAGGTGAGCACCGGCTTTTCCGTCCATTCGCCGGCGCCAAACTTCGCAAATGCCGTGTCTCCGCTCACCAGTCGCACCTCATACCATCCGTCGCGAACAGGCGCATATCGGTTCAGCGTAAACCATCGTGTAGATTGGATTTTCATCATTGCCTCCATTGCCTCACTTGTCCATGGAGCGTTGTACGCGACAAAACTCCCGTCTCGTCCGGTCGACGCGTGCGCGCTTCTTAATAATCGGCGCACCGATTCAGCCACAGCCGGCCTGCGGCCGTCATATTGATCGAACCGCCGGTGCGCGACTCGTATGCGAGCCCGTGATTCAACAGTTCATTGGCTATGGCGCGTGGTATATCGGCTTGGGAATCCGGAATTCGATCAAGCGATTTGAGGGTCTCGACGACCTCGGGTGAAAGTGGGATGCACATGGCGGCCTCCTCGGTATCGAGTTCATCCTGAACCGGACGACACGCGCGGGTCTGTACGGTATCGACTATTTGGAAGTCTCACTCTTCAGAAACCGCATTGCAGCCGGGCCATTTTCCCGCATCGCAAATATGATTCGGTATCCGATGTTTTGATTGCGTAGCCGGTATCGGACGCGCACACTACAGATACATGCCCGTTTTTTTCGAAGCATCGGCGCCCTTGAATCCTTCGGCGCCAACGATTGCTCTGTCAGGAGCAAATCATGACCATCCCCACTGTCGAATATCGCGGACGTGAACTGCGTGTCTATTCGCAAATCCTGTTCCCGCCGTTCGGCGATCCCCACGCCCCGGGCCCGAAGCGCTTCGGTTCGATCGTGCGCATCGATACGATCCCGGCGACCTCGGCAACGGCGCCGCGTTACTCGACCATTTTCGAGCATGGCGCTCCGCCGACGGCGGCGCTGGCACTCGACCTGGCGATGCAATTCGGCAAGGACATCGTGGATGGCAAGATCGCTCCCGCAGCGATCTGATTCGTCCGCCGCATCCGGCTCGACGCCGCGTCTCGCGACGCGAGCACACCTCACTCCGGAGGATCCATGAAATATCATTCAGGCACCTCGATTGATCGGCGCGATGACGCGACCCGGCAAAAGCAGCGGGACGATCTGGCCCGTGCCGACGTCGAACGCGCCGAGAAGCGCATCCGCCAGAATGCCGGCATCAATTCCAATGCGAGCAAGTGGCGTTATTCGCGTCCAGACAATCGGGCGAGATGAGCGGCAGATGCGCACCGCGCACTGTTGCACGTCGGTCGCGCATGGCAGGCCACCGGCGTGCCGGGATCACGCATACCGGCGCAGGCGCATCGAGAAATCGGCGATCGCCTTGATGCCGCTCTGCTCCGCGCAACGGCACCAATCCTGCAACTGAACCAGCAATTGCTCGTGCGACGCGTGCGACCACGTCCATAGCTCGAGCAATGTCTCGTACATATCCACGTACACGCGTATTCGCCGGTTCGCATTGGGGCTCGTCAGCGCCCGCAGATCGGGCTTGTCCCGATGGCCCCAGGCCTGGCGCAGCCAGCGTTTCATGCCGAGTGCGAACGCGCGCTTGTCGTCGCGGCTCATGTCCTTGATGCGGCGCAGCTCCCGCCGGCAGGCCGGCTCGAGCATGCGCGCATAGGCGGCCAACACTGCATGCCGGTTGCGGATGACCGCTTGCAGCGTCGCGTCGTCGGCCACTGCCTTGTTCGGGAGCAGCCGCGGCTTCGTCGCGACTCGCCGAATCGTCGCGAGTCTCAACGTCGCCAGCAGGCGGATGTACAGCCAGCCGATGTCGAACTCGAACCAGCGGTTCGACAGCCTGGCGGACGTCACGTATGCGTGGTGATTGTTATGCAGCTCTTCTCCGCCGATCAGGATGCCCAGCGGGAATAGGTTGGTGCTCGCATCGGGCGTCGCGAAATTCCGGTAACCGCTGAAGTGGCCGCAACCGTTGACCACGCCGCCGGCCCAGAACGGAATCCACATCATCTGGACCGCCCACGCCGCCACACCGGGCAGCCCGAACAGCCCGACGTCGAGCACGGCCAGCAGCCCGACGCCGAGATTCGGATAGCGGGCATACACGTGGCGTTCGAGCCAGTCGTCCGGCGTGCCCGATCCGTATCGGCGCAACGTTTCCTCGTTCCGCACTTCCGCGCGGTACAGTTCCGCGCCGCGCAGCAGCACGGTCGCGAGGCCGCGGGTGCGCGGGCTATGCGGATCTTCCGGGGTCTCGCTTCTTGCGTGATGCTTGCGATGCACCGCGACCCACTGCGTGGTCTGCATGCCGGTCGTCAACCACAGCCAGAACCGGAAGAAGTGACTGACGCACGGGTGCAGTTCCAGCGCCCGGTGCGCCTGGCAGCGATGCAGGTACACCGTCACGCTGATGATGGTGACATGCGTGAGTGCGAACACGACCCACGCAAGCTGCCACCAGGACAGCTTCAGCTCACCGTTCAGGAGAAATGCCGACATACCGGTCGCACTCCGCGCCACGCACCTATCCGCGCGCGCTTCGCCGTGACGGCGCGTGCGCGTGCCGCTTCCCTACCCTTCAACCGACCGGCCTATTTCCCGACCTGATTGCCGACCACCCCGCCGACAGCCGCACCGCCGACGGTGCCCAACGCACTGCCGCCCGTCAGGACCGCACCGGCGACGCCGCCGACACCCGCCCCGATCACGGTATCCGTTCCGCGGCGAGACATACCGCCGCAACCCGCCAGCACGACAATCGCCATCGTGACTATCGCCATCTCGACTGCCACTGAATGTAGCTTTCTCATGATCATCTCCTCGGGTTGCCGCTGCGCCGTCCGATCCGGCCCGACGCATGGAAGCCCATGCGCTGACGTCTCGATGGAATTCGAAACATCGGTTCATGATCGGACGTAATTCGCGCGCAGTCCGTCCGCTAACGTACCGGCCCGAGCGCCAGCCTGCCGCCTCACGGCAGCACCGCCTGCGCGGCCCCCAGCGTCACGACCACGCTGTGACGCCGACCGTCGTCCACGAGCCGCACCGCCGCTTCGCCGGTGGCGAGCCGCACGCCATCCACGACGAGGCGCGACACGCCGCCGCTGACGTCGTCCGGATTCTCGACGACGATGTCGTAGTGCGACGCCCCGTGGCGCAGCGTTGCCCTGAAGCCCGGCCAGGATCGCGGGATGCACGGTTGAATGGACAGCATGTCGCCATGCCTGCGCAGGCCGAGCAAGCCTTCGACGCCCGCGCGATACAGCCAGCCCGCCGAGCCGGTGTACCAGGTCCATCCGCCGCGACCGACATGCGGCGCGACCGAATAGACGTCGGCCGCGACCACGTACGGCTCCACCCGATAGCGATTCGCGCCGCTGCGCGTGCGACTGCGATTGACCGGATTGAGCAGCGCGAACAGCTTCGCGGCGCGATCGCCGTCGCCCATTTGCGCGAACGCGAGCACCGACCACGTGGCCGCATGCGTATACTGGCCGCCGTTTTCCCGGATGCCCGGCGGATAACCCTTGATATAGCCGGGATCGACCGGCGAACGATCGAACGGCGGCGCGAACAGCAGCGCCAGGCCATCGTCGCGGCGGATCAGCCGCGCGTCCAGCGCGTCCATCGCCTGCGCGGCGCGCGCCGGGTCCGCCGCGCCCGACAGCACGCTCCACGACTGCGCGATCGCGTCGATCGAACATTCGGCGTTGCCGGCCGAGCCGAGCGGCGTACCGTCGTCGAAGTAGCCGCGCCGATACCACTCGCCATCCCATCCCGCATCGGCAAGCGCGTCGCGCAACGCGCCGGCGCGCGTCAGCCAGCGCGCCGCCAGTTCGCCCAAGCCGCGCGCCGTGGCGAGCGGCGCGAACGCCGTGAGCGTTGCATGCAGGAACCACCCGAGCCAGACGCTTTCGCCCCGCCCGGCCTCGCCGACCCGGTTCATGCCGTCGTTCCAGTCGCCGGTGCCGATCAGCGGCAGGCCATGCTCGCCGAAATGCGCCAGACTGGACTCCAACCCGCGCGCGCAATGCTCGAACAGCGACGCGCTCGTTTCCGAGATGCGCGGAATGAAGAACGCGTCCTGCTCGTCGGCGCCCAGCGCCCGCCCGTCGATGAACGGGATCGACGCATCGAGAATCGCCCGGTCGCCGCTGACGTCGACGTAGTGCGCAACCGCATGGGCGAGCCAGACGCGATCGTCGGAGATCCGCGTGCGTACGCCGCTGCCGCTTTCCGGCAGCCACCAGTGCTGCATGTCGCCGTCCGGGAACTGGCGCGCCGCCGCCCGCAGCAGATGCTCGCGCGTCAGCGCCGGGCGGGCGGCCGCGAGCGCCATGCCGTCCTGCAGCTGGTCGCGAAAGCCGTACGCGCCACTGGCCTGATAAAAGCCCGCACGCGCCCAGATCCGGCACGACAGCGTCTGGTACAGCAGCCAGCGGTTCAGCATCAGATCCATCGCGCGGTCCGGCGTCTCGACCTGGAGCGCGCCGAGCGTCTCGTCCCAGAACGCCGTCACGGCGGCGAATGTCGCGTCGAGATCCGCCTGACGGTAATGCTCGATCAACTGTCGCGCCGTTGCCGCATCGGCGCCTTCGCCGAGCAGCAAGACGATTTCGACGCTATCGCCGGGTTCGAGACCGACCGTGGTCTGCAACGCGGCACACGGGTCGAGCCCGGCGCCGACGCGGCCCGACAGCGGCGACGCGCCGACGCGGCCCGGGAAACCGGCGGGATCGCCCAGGACGCCATTGCGGCCGATGAACTCGCGCCGGTCCGCGCTCCAGGAGGTTTGCAGGCCGCACAGATCGGCGAACGCCACCCTGCCGCGATACGCCTGGCTCCAGTCGTTGCGGGCAAACAGCGCGCCGGTGGGCGGATCGATCTCGCTCGCGGTGTGCGGCGCCGCGACGCTGCGCGACGCGCCCAGCGCCCACTCCGCATAGGTTGCGACGGACAGCCGGCGGGGCCGGTCCGACAGGTTGCGCAAGGTCAGGCGGGAAATCTTGACGGGATCGGCCAGCGGCACGAACTGCAGCAATTCGACGGCGACCTCGGCGGCGGTATGCGCAAACCGGCTGTAGCCCTGGCCATGACTCGCCACGAACGGAGTCGCACCCGGCGCGTCGTCGCCGATCGAGTTCGCCTGCGGCCCCCAGCGCATGCCGGTCTCGTCGTCGCGGACATAGAACACCTCGCCGGGCGGATCGGTGACCGGGTCGTTCGACCATGGCGTCAGCGGATGCTCGCGGCTGTTCGTCACCCAGGTATAGCCGCCCCCTTCCGCCGAGCTCAGGAAGCCGCACGACGGGTTCGCGACGACGTTGACCCACGGCATCGGCGTGCATTGACCGGGCTGCAGGGTCACCACGTATTCGCGGCCGCCGCGCGCGAAACCGCCGATGCCGTTGAAGTATTCGAGACCGGCGCCGGCCTGCGCCCCCTTCGGCGGCAGTAACGCGGGCAGCGGCAGCGGCGGGCGCGCGGCATCCGCACGGGCGGGCAGCGGTGAACCCGCGAGCCGTCGCAACTGGTCCACCAGCCGGCCGTTGCGCGCGGCGAGCACGGCTCGCGCGACCGACGGGAACAGCGCGCGCGCCGCCGCCGCCATCAGGTCGTCGCGCAGCACGAAAATACTGCCGCGCCCGGCTTCGCCCGGCGTCTGCCGGCTCCGCACCAGCCCCTCGAGCGCCGCCTGCAAATCCTGCACATACGACGCCGCGCGCTCGTTGACGATGACCAGGTCGACCTCGAGCCGCTTCGTCCGCCAATACTCGTGCGCGCGGATCAGCTGCCGCACCATGGCGATGTGCTCGATGTCGTCGATCCGCACCAGCAGGATCGGCAGATCCCCCGATACGCCGTGCGTCCATAGCGGCGACGCGCCCACGCCGCCCGCCGCCGACACCGCCGCCGCATGGCGCAGCAGTGCGGCGGAACCCGGCCGCATCGACGCATCGCTGTAGAGCATGTATCCGGCCAGCTGCTGGAACAACGCGGCCTCGTCGAGGCTCACCGCGCTATGCCGCAATTGCACCTGCGCCTGGGTCCACGCGAGCATCGCCGCACGCGCGAACGATTCGCCGTCGCGATGCTTGTCGACCAGGTCGAGCAGCTGCGCGCGCGAATCCGCGACGATGGTCCAGTAGGCGATGCTCGCCTTCGCGCCCGGCTCGATGCGCAGCCGCCGCCGCAACGTGAACGCCGCGTCCAGCACCGCGCCTTCGCAAGCGCCCAGCGCACGCCGTTCGGTCAGCGCAAGCGGCAGTCGAACGCCGCGCCCGCGCCCGATGAAGCGCAATCGATCGGTGTCGAATTCTTCCGCGCCGACGGTTTCGCCGGCGGTCACCGCCAGATGGGCGGCCCAGACCTCCGCCTCGTTCGGCGCGCGCTTGCGCCGCGTCGCCAGAATCGCGCCGGACGCCGGCACGTATTCGGTCTCGATGAACAGTTTCGAGAACGCGGGATGGGCGTGATCGGCGGCGGGCGGCGCGAGCACGATTTCCGCGTAGGACGTGAATTCGATCACGCGGGCCCGGGCGCCCGCATTGGCCACCGACACCCGCCGCACCTCCGCGTCGTCCTCGGCGGATACCACCACCTCGAGCGACGTCGTCAAGGTGCCGTCGCGCCGCACGAACTCGGCGCGATCCTCGGTGAACGTCACTTCGTAGCTGTCCGGCACCACGCCGGTGGGTTGCCATGCGGCCGACCAGACGTCGCCGCTGTCGACGTCGCGCAGATACAGGTAGCTGCCCCAATCGTCGCGCGTCGCGTCCTCCCGCCAACGCGTGACGGCCAGATCGTCGCGGCGGCTGTAGCCGGAACCCGCGGCCGTGAGCATCACGGCGTAGCGGCCGTTGGACAGCAGATGCGTGACGGGCGCGGGATCGTCCGCCGACAGCACGCGCCGCGCGACGCCGGCATCGATGCCGTGCATCCTGCCGGCCGGGCTCGCGTCGGCCCGCGGCCGCCCGGCCGCGACCCGGCCCGGTACCCGCTCCTGCAACAGCAGCTCGGTGGCGCGGACGGCCGGCTCGCCGTGGAAGAACGCGCGAATGCGCCCGCCCAGCAGCGCATTGGCGATCGACACGATCGACATGCCCTGGTGATGCGCCATGAACGCGCGCACGATGGCCACCGGCATGCCTTCCGGCACGCGCGCGGGCGTGTAGTCGAGCGCTTCGTAGAAGCCGAAGCGCCCGCACGCGCCGGCCGCGCGCAGCCGCTCGAAGTTGCGTACGGCGGCGTCCGGCGCGACCATCGCCGCGAGTGCGGTCGCATAGGGCGCGACCACCAGGTTCTGGTCGAGATCGCGCTTGAGCCCCAACTCCGGCACGCCGAAGCTCGAATACTGATAGGTCAGCTCGATGTCGCGCGTGTTGTACGCCGATTCGGACATGCCCCACGGCAGGCGCAGCCCGTCGCCATAGGCGATCTGCCGCCGCACCACCAGGTGATTGGTACGCGCGAGCAGGCTGCTGTCCGGCGCGCGCATCACCAGCGACGGCATCAGGTATTCGAACATCGATCCCGACCACGAGATCAGCGCCGCGCCGTGCCCGATCGGCGTCGCCAGGCGGCCGAGCCGGAACCAGTGCCGCGCCGGGACATCGCCCTTCGCGATCGCGACGAAACTCGCCAGGCGAGCCTCCGACGCCAGCAGATCGTAGTTGCCCGGATCGAGCCGTCCGTCGGCCACCGCATAACCGATCGACAGCAGATTGCGCACCGGGTCGAGCAGAAAGCCGAACTCCATCGCATAGGCCATCTGCAACGCGGTATCGGCCAGCGCATGAAGACGCTTGTTCAACACGTCCGCTTCGTCCGGCGTGCGCGTCGCGTCGCGGCAATGCCCTTGCACCGCGTGCTCCAGCGCCTGCGCCCAGAACAGCACGTCGTCGACGTCGCCGCCCCGCACCCGGCCGACCTCGTCCATCAGCGCGCGCGCGACATCGGCGACCGTCGCGGCGAGGACCGTAATCGCGGGCCATTCCGGCGCGGCGCGGCCGTCCAGTGCGCCGTCGTCCCCGGCCGGCGCGGCGAGCGCCTCCTCCAGCTCGGTCGCGGCTCGCTCGAATTCGCCGTGCAAGGCCGTCCGGGCGTCGCCTTCCCGGCACACGGCGTTGTGCAACAGCGCGAGCGTATCGCCGATCCCTTCATACGCGGCCTGCCGCCCCACGCCGGCGGGCTGATTCGCCCACGCGCGGCAACCGTTGCCGAGCGCGATCAGGTGGCCGGCGAGATTGCCGCTGTCGACCGACGACACGTACCGCGGCTCGAGCGGCCGCAGGTCACGGGTGTCGTACCAGTTATAGAAATGGCCGCGATAGCGCGACATCAGCCGCATCGTCGCAAGGGTCGCCTCCAGCCGCGACACCGCGTCCAGCGTGCCGAGCCAGCCGAACTCGCGGGCGCTGACGGCGGACAACAGGTACAGTCCGATATTGGTGGGCGAAGTCCGGTGCGCGCCAACGGGCTTCGGGTCTTCCTGGAAATTGTCCAGCGGCAGCATCTGATCGTCGGCCGTCACGAAGGTCTCGAAATAACGCCAGGTCCGGCGCGCGTCGCGCCGCAGCTGGCGCGCATCGTGCGGCGCCACCGCCAGCTCGCCAGCCGGCCGCGGTGCGCGGCTCAGCCAGTAGGCGATCGCGGGCGCCGCGAGCCAGACCAGCGCGAACGGAGCGGCCAGCCAGCCCGCATGACGATCGAAGCGCCAGCCCGCCAGCAGGCTGGCGGCCGCGGCAAGCAGCGCGAGCGTCACGCCGCCGCGCATTTGCAGATAGGTGAGCGCGAGGGTCCGCCGGTCGCGCGCGCCGGCTTCGGCCGCCGTGGTCCATTCGAGCAGATGGCGACGGCTGATCCCCACGCGAAACAGCGTGCGCGCGATCGCGTCGCCCATCGACCATGCCTGCTGCGGCAGCATGACGATCGACAGGCCGAACCGCGTCAACGCGAACTGCAGCTCCGTCGACCACGCATGGAGCACGCTGCGCGTGGTCATCTTCACATGCGTGCGCCGCCAGCGTGGCACCAGCCCGCTCAACACGGGCAACAGGAACGGCAGCGCGATCGTCACCAGCACGAACGCGCTCCACGCGAGCGACACGGGCAGCGGCAGCACCCATCCGGCCAGCAGCGCGACCAGCATGGCGGGCGCAGTGAGCGTGCGGCGCAGGTTGTCCAGCATCTTCCAGCGGCCGACCGCCGTCAGCGGTTCGCGGCCGAATATCAACCACGGCAGGAGTTGCCAGTCGCCGCGCGCCCATCGGTGCAGGCGTCCCGCCGCGACGTCGTAGCGGGACGGCGATGCTTCGACGACCTCGATATCCGACGCCAGCCCGGCCCGCGCGAATATGCCTTCGAACAGATCGTGACTGAGCACCGTGTTCTCCGGCACGCGGCCGGCGAGCACCGCCTCGAACGCATCGACGTCGTAGATGCCCTTGCCCGCATACGAGCCTTCGTCGAACAGGTCCTGATAGACATCCGATACGGCCGACACGTAAGGATCGATGCCGTGCGCGCTCGACGACACGCGCTGGAACAGCGAGCCCTCGTCGCCGCTCGCGAGGGACGAAGTCACGCGCGGCTGGAGCACGCCGTAGCCCTCGACGATGCGCCGGCTCGCGGAGTCGAATACCGGCCGGTTGAGCGGGTGCGCCATCTTGCCGACCAGGCGGCGCACGGTATCGCGCAGCAGCCGCGTATCGGCATCGAGCGTGATCACGTAGCGCACGTCCGGCGGCACGCGCGGCGGCCGGCCTTCCGGCGCGACGAACGACGTGTCCGACGCCCCGCGCAGCAACCGGTTCAGCTCGTGCAGCTTGCCGCGCTTGCGCTCCCAACCCATCCAGCACCGTTCGCCGTCGTTCCACACGCGCTTGCGGTGCAGCAGCAGAAAACGCTCGCCTTCGCCCGGCGCCGCCGGATAGAGGCCATTCAACCGGTCGATGCCCGCCGCCGCGGACGCCAGCAGCCCGTCGTCGCTGTCGGCGTGCGGAGTGGGCGCGTCCACCCAGTCGGAGAGCAATGCGAAATACAGCGCGCCGTTGGGGCTCGCCAGATGATGAATTTCCAGTTGCTCGATCTGCTCGGCGAGCGCCGCTTCCGTCGTCAGCAGCACCGGCACGGCGACCATCGTGCGCAGGCCCGGCGGGATGCCGTCGAGCAGCGCGAGGCCCGGCAGGATGCTTGCGCCGATATCCCTCATTACCGCGCGATTGACGAGCGCGAGCGCGGCATCGAGCGCGGGCAGCAGGCCGGCCAGACCGAGCCAGATCAGCCAGTGGCCGGGCGGTTCGACGCGCGCGAGCCACGCCATCATGCCCGCCAGCAGCAGTGCGGCGATCAGCCCGGTACGGCCGAGATAACCGCCGAGACCGGCGTGGCGGGTCAGGCGCCGCAACCACAGCGCAACGGGCGGCCGATAGCCGATCTCGGCTTCGAGCGCGGCGCGGCCGTCGGCCAGCAGGTAGTAACCGGGGTCGGTCTCGCGGCCCGGTGCCGCGCCGGCGGCCGGTGCGCGGGCTGCCGCATCGGCGACGACGCGCCGCGCAATCTCGAGCTCGCTGACCGGCGCGCCGCGCGCAAGCGCTTCGACCGCGTCGCGATACAGGTTGCGCGTGGGGAAATCCATCTCCGCGAGCTCGCTGACCGGCGCGCCGCGCGCAAGCGCTTCGACCGCGTCGCGATACAGGTTGCGCGTGGGGAAATCCATCTCCGCGAAGCCCGGGTGGCTGCGCAGCACCTGATCGACCAGGCTGATGCGCTCGAACAGATCGGTCCAGTCCACCTCCGAAATCAGCCGCATGCTGGTGATCACGTTGCGCACGGTCAGGCTGGCGGCGCCCTGCTGATGGTTGACGGACGCAACGATCTGGTCCGGCGTCGCGCCGCGCGCCGCCAGGTGCCGATGCAGCCACGCCAGTGCCGGCGCGACAGCCGGATCGGGATCATGCAGCCGCTGAATCAGCTGCACCGCGAACGCATCGTGCAATACGGCCTGCTCATAACGGGCGACGAGCGGCGCCGTCTCCACCCGCGCCTGCCCGCCTTCGCCGAGCAGGCGATCCGCGAGCGCGTCGGCGTCGAGCCGCGCGCGCCGGTCGTCGATGATCTGATCCGCGAGCCGCCGCAGGTTTTCGATCAGCACGATCCGCAGCGTGATCGCCACCGCCCACAGTTCGCCGATCGTCAGCGGTTCCACGGCCTGATAGGCCAGCATGAAACGGCATAGCGCATCGGGATCGAAACGACTGTCGGTATGGGCGACGAATGACCAGTTGATCCCGAACACGCGCGGATAACCGGCGAACGGGCCGTTGCTCAGTTTGGGCAGTTGCCGGTAATAGCGAGGGGAAAGATCGTCGCGAATCTGCCGCACCTGTTCCGCGACAAGATAGTAGTTGTCGAGCAGCCACTCCGCCGCGGGCGTGATTTCTTCTCCGCGCGCGTCCGCGGCCACCGTGTTCCGGTAGGCCTTCAGCAGATGATCCGAGTTGTCCTTCAGCCGTGCGGCCAGCGAGGGGCCCGACGCCGCACCGGGCAACACCTTCTGCGCGCGAGCCAGGCTGCCCGCATGCTGCGCGAGTCGCTCGTCGCCGAAGAACTCCTCGCGAATCGGCCGGGCATTGCTCCACGGCGAGGTCCGGCGTCGCGAAACACGCGCGACATGAATCTTCAAGAGACGTCCTCCCAGATGGCCGCACCGCTCGGCCACGCGTGCCCGGGCCGTCAAACCGCTTCCGACAGCGATGTCGCGACGGGTTCGCCATGCAAGCCGCCGTGCTGCGCGGACCGGTCGGCGGCGTGCTCGCACGCCATCGACACGAACGCATCGCGAGTCGTATGCAGCGCGCCCGCCGTCCGATCGATGTCGTGCACGATGCGCTTCGGCAGGCACAGCTCGATCCGCACGGAACTCGACGTCACCTGGGTCAGGTCGATGTCGAAGAAGCGCCAGATCCCGTCGCCGGCATCGACCGCCGACGCCTGCAATACGGACATGTCCGTGGTCGGCGGCGGAACGAGACGCGCGGACCGGTCATAACGGGCCATGACCCGTTGCGCGACGGCCGCCTGCAACTCGCCATACGAGTCGCCCTCCACATCGACTTCGGGAAAATCCGCAAGCGCGCCGCGATAGCGGGGATTCCCGTGCCGCGTGATATAGATCGGATATTTCATGAACCGCTCCAGACAGAAGAATGCGACGAACGTCATCGTGCATCGCGACGGCCCGATGAGTCGGTACGCTGAAGAACAGTCTTCGGAGCAGGTTTCGTGGTGACTTGCCCGCCTTGCACGCACCGGAGCCCCGCGAATGCAACGCGATCGATCCACGTACGGCACCGTACCGATGATTTGCACGGTAATCGAGCGCGTTGCTCGCATCAGGCGCGCCGGCCTCCTCTGTTGCCGGCACGCCCGGGACGCCCCGGGATGCGGCGCGTTTCATCACACATGCGCCAGGTCGTTGCCATCGAAGCGGGGCGTCACCGTGAATCCCGTCACACTCGTTCGATCTGCCGCGCTCATCCTCGCGGCATTGCCGTCGGCGCGTGGGGCTGTCTGTATCTCGCCCCCTACGCGTCATCGTCGTGGTCCTCGTCGCGCTCGTGCTGTCCACGCGGGTCGCCAACGTCCGGCATAAGTTCGCAATCCTTCTGATTGGAAAGCTGCAGAGCGACTTGCCGGAACCAATCGCGGGGCGTATGGTTTATTTCTCTGTCGCCCTTTTTTCGGGAGATATCAAAATGGCTGCCATGCAATCCGCGGCCACGCCCCTCTCCGACGAGGAAGCCCGGCGCCAGTTGCGCCGCGCCGTCATAGCCAGCACGATCGGCACCACGATCGAATGGTATGACTTTTTCCTCTACAGCACGGTCACCGGCCTGGTCTTCGCAAAGCTGTATTTCCCGCAGTCCCACCCTCTCGTCGGCACGCTGCAGGCATTCCTGATCTATGCCGTCGGCTTTGTCGCGCGGCCGGTCGGCGCCGCGATCTTCGGCCATTACGGCGACCGCATCGGACGCAAGGCCACCCTGATCGTGACCCTGCTGCTGATGGGGCTCGCCACGTTCGCCGTGGCCTTCGTCCCGACTTACGCGACGATCGGCATCTGGGGCGCCGTTTTCCTCACGGTGCTGCGCTTCATCCAGGGCGTCGGCGTCGGCGGCGAATGGGGCGGCTCGGTCCTGATGTCGATGGAGTGGGCGCGCACCAATGCGCATCGCGGCTTCGTCGCGTCGTGGCCGCAGTTCGGCGTGCCGGCGGGATTGTTCCTCGCCAACCTCGCCGTGCTCGCCATGAGCTGGTTGTCCGGCAGCGGTTTCCTCGCGTGGGGCTGGCGCGTGCCGTTTTTCCTCAGCATCCTGCTGGTCGCGATCGGGCTCTATATCCGCCTGAATATTCTCGAGACGCCGATCTTCGCGAAGCTGCTGGCCGAGCGCCGGATCGAGAAGACGCCGATGCTCGAAGTGCTGCGCAAGCAGCCGAGGGATATCGTGCTGTCGGCGTTTGCGCGGATGGCCGAGCAGGCGCCGTTCTATATCTTTACGGCGTTCGTGTTCACTTACGGGATCACGGCGCTCGGCGTCACGCGCGAACTGTTGCTGACGGCGGTGCTGGTTGCATCCGTGGTCGAATTCGTCACCATCCCGCTGTTCGGGCACGTGTCGGATCTGATCGGACGGCGGCGGATGTACATGATCGGTGCGGCTGCCGTCGGTGTGTTCGGATTCCTCTACTTCGCGATGGTCGACAGCCGGAATCCGGTATGGATCTTCGCGGCCATCGTGCTGTCGCTGGTCCCGCATTCGATGATGTACGGGCCGCAGGCTGCGTTGATTGCCGAGTCGTTTACCGGGCGGTTGCGATACAGCGGTGCGTCGATGGGTTATCAGCTCGCTTCGGTCATCGCAGGCGGCCCGGCACCGCTGATCGCGACGGCGCTGTTTGCCTACTACCATTCGGGGTATGCGATCGCGGTGTACGTGCTGGTATGTGCGGTGCTGAGCCTGGTCGCCGCATCGAAGCTCGGCGACTACACGAACAAGGATATTTCGCGGGAATACGACGAAGCGCGGGATCTGGGGGATCATGGGCACGCGCCGCCGGTGACCTGACGGGTTGGCCGGCGATCGCGCCATCGACGATGCATAGGGCGACGAGGCGGCTGCCGGCCCGATTTCCGCACCCGGTCTCGGTTCAGGACCATCCATGCGCGCGCTCGGAAAACGCGACGACTTCTCGATGACGGGCAGTCGAGCTCACACCCGTTCCGCCGCGCGCCATTCACTTCTTGTTGTCCGCGCGAACGGCGCCCAGCGCTTCGAGCAACGGCCGGAGCGCATCGAGTTCCGCGCCGAAGCCGGCCCAGTCCCCCGCCTTCATCCGCTCGATCGCGCGGTCGTAATGGGCCAGCGCTTCGCGGGCGCGCGCATCCGCCGCGCCGCGGGCCGGCGCCGCCACCGGCCCCGGCCCCGTCTCCTTGAAGAGCGCTGCGAGTGCTTCGCTCAGGTTTTCCTCCATCACGACGCGATCGCCGTAGGCCGCAATCACCCGCTTCAGCTCGGGCAATTGGCCCGACGCCGCACGCAGATAAAGCGGCGACACGTAAAGAATCGAATTCTCGATCGGCACGACCACGAGATGGCCGCGGATCACGCGTGAGCCCATCTGGTTCCACAGCGAGATCTGCTGCGAGATTTCCGTGCTCTGCTGGATGCGCGCCTCGATCTGGTACGGCCCATAGATCAGCTTGTCCTTGGGGAACGCGTAGACGATCAGCTTGCCGTACCCGGGCGGATCGCAACGCGCGGCCAGCCACGCGATCATGTTCTCGCGCTGGCTCGGCACCATCGGCAGCATCAGCACGAAGCCGGCCTGCGCATCGCCGGGCAGCCTCATGATCGTGTAGTACGGCGCCATCTGCGCGTTCGCTGCGTCGCCCCCGTCGATATCGCCCAGCGCGCGAGGAAACTGCCAGAGGTCCTCGCGGTTATAGAACACTTCCGGCGCATCCATGTGATAGGCGCGGTAGAGGTTCGCCTGGATCAGGAACAGATCCTCGGGGTAGCGGATATGCTGTCGAAGATCCGGCGGCATCGCGTCGAGCGGCTTGAACATGCCGGGGAAGATGCGCGCGTAAGTCCGAACCAGCGGATCGGAAGGATCGCTGACGTAGAAGTCGACCGTGCCGTGGTACGCGTCGACCACCACTTTCACTGCGTTGCGAATGTAGTTGGCGCCGTCGCCGACACCGGGCGGCGCATACGGAAACCAGCGGCTGGTCGTATAGGCGTCCTGCATCCAGAACAGGCGTCCGTTGCTTGCCACGACATACGGGTCGTGGTCGAGCGCGAGAAACGGCGCAATCGTGCGTATCCGGTCCCGGATGTTGCGGTGAAACAGGATCCTGCTGTCGTCCGTGATGTAGTGCGTCAGCAGGATGTTGGGATCGCTGAACTGCCATGCGAAGAGGCTACGCCGCGCCGCGCCGCCGATCGCGACACCGTCGCGCCCGCTGTAGGACGTGTAGACGTTGCTGTCGCCCTTCGGGTAGTCGAATTCGGGCACGCTGCCCTTCACGATCGCATAACCCTGCCCGCCTTCGCCGAAGTAGATGCGCGGTTCGTGGATCGCCGGCCCGCCGTCCGCGGCAGGCGGAATGTCGCGCAGATAGAGCGACGGCAGGCCTTCCGTGGATTTCTCGGTGACCGGCGACATCACGACGCCGTTGCCGTGGGTAAACAGCAGATGCAGGTTCACCCAGGTTCGGGCGTTCTCCGGCAGCATCGTCTGCTCCAGTTCGCGCGCCGACAGCATGACCTGCCGGTAGCCGGAGTCGAGCCGGTAGCGATCGATATCCACGGAGAAGAACTTGTAGTACGTCCTGATCTCCTGCAACTGCGCATAGGTATCCATCAGCGGCTGCACATCCCACAGCCGGATGTTGTCGACGGTCGCGCGATTGGCCTGCAGCGCCGAGAGATTCAGGCCCTGTCCGGCCGCAAACGGCTTGACCTCGATCTGCGCAAGACCGTAAGCCTGCCTCGTCAACGCGATGTTGTGCTGGATATAGGGCGTCTCGAGCTGCAGCTCGCTCGGCTTGACGTAGAAGCGCTGGAACAGCGCGGGATAGACGATGCCGAGCGCAAACGAAGTGCCGAACACCAGCAGCACCGCAGCGGCCGGCAACCGATAGCCGGGCCGGCGCAGGTTGACCAGCATCGCAACGGCCGACGCAACGGCGAGGCCGACGAGCAGCCACAGCACCGGCAGCATCACGTGGACATCCGTATAGCCGGCGCCGACCACGACACCGTTGTTGTCGTAGAGCAGCAGAAAGCGTTCGAGCCACCAGGACCAGGCTTTCAGCAGGAAGAACAGCGCCAGCAACGCCGAACCGTGAACGGCGGCAGCCGACGAAAGCCCCTTCGGCGGGCGCAGCATGATGTCGCCGCGCAGCCAGTAGACGCTGCCTGCGACGATCGCGCAGCAGACGACCACTTGCAGCAGCAGGTTCTTCAGTACGATCCAGACGGGCAGCGCGAACAGATAGAAACCGATGTCCTTGCCGAAGATCGGATCGCGCACGCCGAACGGCACCCGATGCAGAAAGCGCAGCGCAACATCCCAGCTCGACATCGCACCGGCGGCGATCGCAAGCCCGAGGAAGACGGCACCCGCGGCGATGACCGCGCGCCATGGAACGCGCGATGCAACCTCCGCTGCGAGCGCCCGAAGGACATCCTCCGCACGCGTCGACGAAGCTTCCTCTACCTGCCAGACATCGACGGACCTTGCAAAACGATGCGCGAGCAACCCCGACGCACCGATCGCGGCCGCCGACACGGCGAGCACCGCGACGAACAGCAGCACCCTCGCGGACAGGATCGTCCAGAAGACGCCGGCATAGCCGATCGACGAGAACCAAAGCCAGTCGACCAGGATACCGGTGATGCGCCCGGCGACGATCAGGCACGCGACGACGACCGCAGCCATGATCCCATAGCGCCTCAGGCGCGAGACGGACGTTGCTTGCGAGCGCATCGAGGCTCCTTTGCCGGGCCGTCATGCGAGGCCGGCTGCGGCCGGATCGGGGTGTGCCGCCGATCCGTCGGTCGGGATCGCGGCCGGCCGCATGTCTGAATGCTACGCTCGTTGCCGGCACGTCGCCATCCAACGGCATGCGCGACGTCGCTTGCGGGCGATCGATCGCGGTGCACTGCACTGCAGCAAATCCGATCGCGTCCCAGTCGCGGGACCCGATGCGAAGCCGGGTGAGCACACGGTCGACGGGGCGTTTGCACACCATCCGGGTCACGCTCACAATGAGTGCTCGGGCGGCTTGCCGCACCGGAACGGACGGAGGGCGAAATGGACGATCCCCATGATCTTCAGCGCTTTGTCGACGCGCAGGATCCGGTGTATGCGCAGGTATGCGACGAGCTGAAGAACGGACACAAGCGAAGCCACTGGATGTGGTTCGTGTTTCCGCAGATCGAAGGGCTTGGCGACAGCGCGATGGCGCAACGGTATGCGATCACGACACTGGCCGAAGCCGTCGCGTATCTTCAGCATCCGCTGCTCGGCGAAAGGCTGCGGGAATGCACACGGCTGGTCAATCAGGTCGAAGGCAGATCGATCCAGACGATTTTCGGGTATCCGGATTACCTGAAATTCCGGTCGTCGGTCACGTTGTTCGCGCATGCGACTGCCGATAACGCGGTGTTCGTGGAGGCGCTCGAGAAATATTTCGGCGGTGAAGCCGATCACAGCACGCTCGCGAGAATCTAGGCGGGGGCGGGCCGAATAAACCTCTACGTCACGACGGGTCGTTGGTCTTCCGCCCACGTGTATCCGTTGACGAGATTCGATATGTCCTGATGCGTTGATTTCAGGCAGCGCGTCGAACAACGATGGCCCGGGATCAACCGACAGACCCCGGGCCACGAATTTCCCGCTGTACCCGGCATCACCACCATTGCCAGGTACCACAGGTTGCTCAACGCGTCGCGAACGACGTCAGAACTGATACCCCGCGCCCACCACCGCGCCGAAGTCCGACCGGCTGTTGCCCGTCACCGACGCCTTGACGACCCAGCGATTGCTCTCCGTCACGTACGAGTAGCCGGCGGCAAACCCCTGCTGACCATGATAGTTCGCGGTCGCCGCCGACACCATCGAGCGGCCCGCACCCGTCGGCTGCGGCAGGCCGGCCACCGCCATCGCCGACGCGACGCCGCCGTACATGTCCTTCTTCAGGTCGTTGAACGAGTTGTACACCTGCCCGATGCGCTGGTCGGTGTAGCTCTTCGCCTGCGTCGAAGCGGCCGTGAGGTTGTCGTTCAGCTGCTGCACGTTCACCGCGTCGGTCGGCGCCGTTCCGGCCGCGACGTTCGTGATCTGGCGTTCGCTGCCCTTCGCGCCGACCGAGAACGAATTGTCGCGATCGGCGACGGAGCCCTGGCCGACCGCCACCGCGTTCTTGCCGGTCGCGGTCGCCGTCGATCCGATCGAACCCGCATCGGCACGCGCGATCCACGTCGTGTTCGCATCGGTCGCCGCCGTGCGGATCCTGTCGTTGGCCGCCACGCTCTTCATCGCGTTGTTGAA
Source organism: Burkholderia sp. DN3021 (assembly GCF_049805555.1). Classification (NCBI taxonomy): domain Bacteria; kingdom Pseudomonadati; phylum Pseudomonadota; class Betaproteobacteria; order Burkholderiales; family Burkholderiaceae; genus Burkholderia; species Burkholderia sp. DN3021. The sequence continues at coordinate 81,623 of NZ_JBNCAB010000012.1, forward strand.
CTGGCCGACGTTGACCGCATCGTTGTCGTTCACGCCCGCCGCGACACCGGTCAGCGTGCGGTCGCCCGCCGTGCCGGAGAAGTTCACGCTGGTGCCGCCCGAGTCCTTCCCGACCGTGATCGCGCCGTTCGGGTCCTGCTGCTGCACGAGGCCGGCCTTGCCGTTCGCGATGTTGGTCACGCTGCCCTGCAGGTTCGAGATATCGGTCGTGTTCTTCGACACCTGCTGGTTGGTCGCATAGAGCTGCGAGCCGTTCACCGCGTCCGTGCTGGTGGCACTGAGCGTGCCGGCCTGCACGTTGGTGATGCGCGTGCCGCCGGCGCCGCCGAGCGTGATCGTGCTCTTCGAGCTGTCGTCGTACTGCACCGCGAGTGCGCCGAGCTGGTTGAGATTCGACTGCACGTCCTTCAGTTGCTTCACGTTCACCGCGTCGGTATCGCTGGTGCCCGCCGCGACGTTCTTGAGCACGACGGCCGAGTTCGTGTCGCCGCCGACGAGAGAAACCGAATTCAGCCGGTTGCCGTTCGCGTCGACATCGTATTTGACGACGTTCTTCACCGCCTCGCCGGTCTGATTGGACACCTGCGTGATCTGCTGTTCGAGAGCGGATTTCACGCCCGACAGCTGGCCGCCGTTCACCGCGTCGGTACTGCCCGCGGCGACGTTGCCGTCGGCCACGTTCGTCAGCTTCGTCGGCGCGCCGGCGCGCGCCGCGCTGTAGGCACCGAGTTTCGGGTCGAACTGCAGCGCGTCCTGCTGCAGCCCGGCAATCGCGGCCGTATTGCCGGCGATGTTCGTTTCGGCATTGCCGAGGCGCGTTTCGTGATTCTCGAGCGTCGTCGTGTTGCTGCCGACGCGGCCGTCGAGGTTCGTGAGTGCGTCGCCGACATTGTTGAACGAGCCGCCGCCGACCTTATAAGCAGGCGCGCCGATCGAGCCGTCCGGGTTCGCCGTTGCGCCGCCGCCGAGCGCGGCCGCGGTGCCGTCGATCGCGCGGCGCAACTGCGCACCGTTCACCGCGTCCGTGCTGCCGGACGCCACGTTGCCTTCCGCGACGTTGGTCACGCGCACCGGGCTTCCGCCGTTGCCCGCGCCGAGCGAAACCTGCCGCTTGCTCGCATCGTCGTACTTCACGGCCAGCGCATCGAGCTGGCTCGTGCCGTCGTGAATCGCTGCGGTCAACTGATCGACGTTGACCGCGTCGGTTCCGTTCTTGCCGGCCGCGACGTTGCTGATGAGTTGCGGGCCGTTGCCGCCGTGGCTCGCATCGTACGCGCCGAGGCCCGCGTTCCACTGGAGCGCATCCTGCTGGAGCGCGGCGATGTTGCCCGTGTTCGTCGTCACCTGGTTGCCGACGGTCGCGATCGACTGATTGAGCGTGTCGGTCGCCTTGCCGAGCTGGCCGACGTTCACCGCGTCGCCCGCGGCAATGCCATCCGCGACGTTGTGCAGGCCGACCGGCGCCTGCGCGCCCTTCCCGCCGAGCGTGACGCCGCCGTGCGCGTCGTCGTCGTACTGCACGGCGTTCTTCGTCGCAGCGCCGATCTGGCTGGTGATCGACGTGCTCAGGTTGCCGAGCGTCGTGCTGAGGCTGTTCGTCACGCTCGTGCTGAGCGATGCGAGGCCGCCGTTCAGTTGGCCGACGTTGACGGCGTCGTGCATGTCCTTGCCGTCCGCGACGTTGTGCAGCGTGGTGCCGTTGGTGCCGGCGAACGTCACCGAATCGAACCCGCTCGCGCCGTCGTACTTCACGTTGCGCGTATCGGCCGCCTGCAGGTTGCCGATGTTCGAGGCGGCCGTGCTCAGCGACGTGTTGATGCCGGAGACGCTGTTCTGCAGGTTCGCGATGTTCGAAGCTGCCGTCGAAATGGACGTTTGCAGCGGCGCGACGCTGCCCTTCAACTGGCCGACGTTCACCGCGTCGGTATCGGCCACGCCGGCCGCGACGCCGCCGATCGTGGTGCCGTTGCTGCCGTCGAGCGCGATCGCCGCATGCGAATCGTCCGTGTATTTCACGACGTTCTGCGTTGCCGACACGATGCTCGTGCTGAGGCTGTTGCCCACATTGGTCACACGCTGGTCGACGTTCGTGATTGAAGTCGACAACGAATTGCCGACCGACGTCACGCGTGCGTCGACGTTGCCGATGCCCGTGCTGAGCGTGCTGTTCACGTTCTTCAACTGCTGGACGTTGACGGCGTCCGTATCGGCCGCGCCTGCCGCGACGTTCTTGAGCTGGCGTTCGTTGCCGAGCGCGCCGAACGACACCGCGCCGCCGACCGGCGCGGCCGTGCCGCCGAATACCGGCGTACCGCCGTTGTTCGCGCCGACGCTGCCCGAGCCGATCGCCACCTGGTTGTTGTCGTTCGTCTGCGCGCCCGCGCCGATCGCCACGGATTGCGTGCCGCCGGCGCGCGTCTGCGTCGCCGCGTCGTACGCGGCGCCGTTCGATACGCCGTCGCTCGACGTCGGGTTGGCGCCGCCGATCGCGATCGAGCGATCGCCGCTGGCCAGCGCTGAGTGGCCGAGCGCGATCGAGCTCGTGCCGTGCGCATCGGCGACGTTGCCGAGCGCCATCGAGAAATCGCCGATTGCGGCCGACTGGCGGCCGACCGCGAGCGACGTATTGCCTTGCGCGACCGCCACCGTGCCGATCGCCGTGGCCGAGTTCGCCAGCGCCTGCGAGCCGACGCCGATCGCAATCGCGCCGCCGCTGCCGCTGCCGCCCTTGCTGCTCGCATTCGACTGGTCGCCGATCGCGATACCGCTGGCACCGGCCTTCGCATTCGTGCCCTGCGTAACGTTCGTGGTGCTCACCGCGACGAAACTCCCGCTTTTCGTCGCCACGCAAAGCGGGTTGGTCCCGTCGATGCACTGGCCGTTCAGCGCGTTGTCCGGGTTGCCGCGGTCGACGAAATTGTCCGCGTGCGCGACGCCCGCGATCAGCACACCTGCACCCGTGAACATGGCGGCGGCAAGCGCCGAAATCTGATTCCTCTTCATGCTGTTCTGCTCCGTTTTGTAGCGTCTGGTTTGAATATGGACTACTTACTTTTATTGACAGCTTCGACTTCGACTGCGATTGCGACTTCAGTACGGAACCTGTTCCCGATGCCCGGTCTGATCGTGTCGAACGCGACACGCACCGACCGCGCAAATCGACAGGGCGTCCGATAGCCCGGGCACGCCGTCTCTTTGCGTCCCGTTCCGTTAATCCGTTACCTACATTAGGAATACGTAGTGTTATTTATGGGCGAGCCCTCCCCCGATTGAATCCGGAGATTCAACCCGTCTTTATAACTACCCCGAATCCGACGTCGCGCCGACCGCGACCAACCTCGTCTCTTTTATTTCATCTCCGGCAACCGGATTTCCGCTTCGATGCTCGGGACATCCGCTCAGACATGCATCGACTGATGCTTCGGACTCGAATCGCGCAACGTCCGTCGCGGTTCGCCGAGCCTTCGGTTGTTCCGTGCTATCCGGCGCTCAAAGTTCGGACGAATTATGAGACACGATCGAAGATTATCAAAGGCGACATTGTTTATAGATTGCAAAATCCAATATATTCAATGCGTTACTTAAAATATTGCCGTCTCGCAAACGATTGCGCCTCATTGCGATTAATGGAAATGTTTTTTGCGGCAGATAAATACTTTGCCGAAGCGGATTTGAATTAAATGCAATCGAACGACTCGCGACCACGGAGTCGACTCGACCGAGCCATTACGTGCCGGACACACATGGAGTCCGCGCACTTTGACGAACATCAACATGGCGACACTGCAGGCGAAAACCGCAGCACATCCTTAAAATGCGTAAAACGACATGACGCGAATATCGACGAGCCATCTGGCGGGATTCGAAATATGCTCCTACAATTCCGCTCGCATCGATACCGGCGGCCGCGACCATTCACGACGCGACCACGGCAATCCTCCGCGCCTTTACCGGCTCAGCGATCAAAACAACGAACGCCGGGTATTGCGCCGGGCGGTTGCCTGCCGCGCAGTCCGGCCCAATCCGATTGTCGATGCGAGCGTGCGATGCGTTTTGCGCGTCGTCATAGAGCGGCTTCCGACGATTCCCCGCACCGGGCAGGCCACCCGCGGGATCACAGCCAGCCGCCTTTCCAGAACAGGTGCACGATGCCCCCATCGATCTCCGCATTGAGCGACGCCCATCTCCTGATCGTCGACGATCAGCCCGACCAGCTGCGTTTGCTGATCGACATCCTGCGCAGCACCGGCTGCCGGATCAGCATCGCATTCGACGGGGCGCAGGCGTGCGAGCGCGCGCAGGCGCTGATACCCGACCTGATCCTGATGGATGTCCGCATGCCGCGCATGGACGGTTTTACCGCGTGCCGGCTGCTGGCCGCCGATCCGCTGACGAGCGCGATTCCGGTCATCTTCCTGACCGTGGCCGGCGAATTGCACGAGCGCCTCGAGGGGCTCGAAATCGGCGGCGTCGACTACGTGGTGAAGCCGTTCGAGCCGGCCGAAGTGCTCGCGCGAATTCGCGTGCAGCTCGCACGGACCCGGCGTGAGCGGCCTGTCGACACGGAGAGTCCGTTACCGGACAGCAAGGACGACGACATCATCGTGCGCGCGGCCATTCGCCACCTGTCGCGTACATTGAACGATCCGCCGACGGTCGAGCAACTGGCGCGCGCGGTCGGCACGCATGAAAAGCGGCTGTCACGCGCGTTTCGCGACAATCTCGGCCAGACGGTGTTCGAGTATCTGCGGCACGAGCGGCTGCGGATCGCGCAGGACCTGCTGGATTCGACGTCGCTCAGCATCGCCAGCATCGCGAAGGAAATCGGCTTTTCCACGCCGGCGAACTTCGCGACCGCCTTCCGCGAACGTTTCGGCATCACACCGACCGAATGGCGGCGCCAGCGCCACGCGGGCCGGCGCGCGGCGACCCGCGAACCGCAACGCGGCGCATAGGCCGGGGCGGCGCGAGCGCGATTACCAGTTGTATTTCGCGCTGGCCAGCACGGTCCGCTCGTTGCCGAACACGCACACCGTGTACGACGTGCAGCCGCTGACGTAACGCCGGTCGAACAGGTTCGCGACGTTCAGCGCGAACCGCCAGTGGCGCATCTCGTAGTGCATCGCCAGGTCGTACAGCGTCGTGCTCGGCACCGTCAGCGAGTTGTCGGGTGCACCGGCCGACGCGCTCTGGTAGCGCACGCCGGCGCCGATCCCGAGGCCCGACAGCGCGCCCGTATGCCAGGTCCAGTCGGCCCACATCGACGCCATCTGCCGCGGCAGCGGCACGGACACCGGCCAGTGGTTCAACGACGCGTCGTTCGCCTGCACGTTCTTGACGTCCTGATACATATACGACGCGACGACCGACAACTCGCGGGTCACCTTGCCGACCGCGCTCAGCTCGATGCCGCGCGAGCGCACCTTGCCGGTCTGCACGGATGTCGTGCCGGTGGGATCGAGATTCAGCGGTGCCGGGGTCACGACGTTGGTCTGGTCGATCTGATAAATGGCCGCGTTCAGCATCAGGTTCTGGCCGGGCGGTTGCCAGCGCAGCCCGGCTTCCGTCTGCGTGCCGCGCGTCGGCTTCGGCAAGCCGCCGCCGGCCATCCGCACGCCGATGACCGGATCGAACGACGTCGAATAACCCACATACGGCGACAGCCCCGCATCGCCCTGATAGGTGAGCCCGACGCGCCCGGAGAACGCACTGACGTCCTGCCGCGTCTGCGTACCGGCCGTCCGGTTGTCGAACCGCGCATTCACGCGGTCCTCGCGGCCGCCGAGCGTCAGCGTCCAGCGCTGCCAGCGGATCTGGTCCTGCGCGTACACGCCGACCGCGTTCATCGCCGTGTACTGGTCGACGTGGCCGAGCGACGTCGGGCCGGAGAAGATCGCGGCCGTCACGGGCCGATAGACGGGGTGGTACAGGTTCAGCGACGGCGCCAGCGCGAGCCACACGCTGTTGGTCGTCGTCTGCCGGTCGAACTGCAGGCCGAACAGCAGCGTGTGTTCGAACGGCCCCGTGCCGAAGCGCGCCTGCGCGCGGTTGTCGATATCGAGCCGGCTGTAGTTGAGCTGGAACAGCCCCGCGAAACGCATCATGTTGGTCGTGCTGCGGGGCGCCAGGCCGATGCCGAACACCGTCGCGTCGTCGAGCGACAGGTGCGACCAGCGCACGTCCTGGTGCAGCGTCCAGATCGCATTCACGCGATGCTCCAGCGCGTAGCCGAGCGACCATTGCTTCTTCCGGTAGTCGTTGAACGCAGGGTCGCCCATGTAGATGTCCTGCGACAGGCGACCGTTCGGGTTCGGCAGCACCGTGCCCGACGCGGGCAGGAAGTTCGACGAGATGTCGCCGCTGTCCTGCAGGAACGACGCGGAGAACGTCAGCGACGTATCGGCGTTCGGCCGCCATCGGAACGACGGCGCCAGCGCGACGCGCCGGTCGCCGTTCGGGCCGGTCACCGCATTGCCGTCGCGCGCAACGCCGACGAAGCGATACGCATACCGGCCGTCCGGGTCGAGCCGGTCGCCGACGTCGAACATGAACTGCTTGCGCGCATCGTTGCCGATCTGCACGCCGGCTTCGCGCACGCGCTCGCCGTCGGCGAGTTTCGTGTGCGCGTCGACGATCGCGCCGGGCTCGCCCGCGCCGTACAGCACCGACGTCGGCCCGCGCAGCACCGCGATCGAGTCGATCGTGTACGGGTCGACGCGCCAGTTCGCGATCACGGCCGTATTCGGCGTCGGCACGCCGTCGACGTACAGCGTCGGCGTGAAGCCGCGCAGCGCCGCATACCAGTCGGTCCGGCTGTCGGCGCCGAACGTCGCGAAACCCGGCACGTAGCGCAGCGCCTGGTTCAGGTCGGCCGCGCCGGTCATCTCGATCTGTTGCGCGGTCACGATGTTGGTCGTCTGCGGGATCTCGGCCACCGGCGTGTCGGTCTTCGTGCCGGCCGTGGTGCGCAGCCCGACGAGCCCGACGGACGATCCGCCGGCCGTTCCTGGCACGTCGATCGGCGGCAGCACGGCCGCTGCCGTGCCGGCCTGCTGCGGCGCCGCTGCGTTCGACGCCTGCGCGTGCGCACCGCCCGCTGCGGCCACGCACAACGCTCCCCCGGCGGCGATCGCCCATGCGCGCCGCACCGCCCCTGTCTCCGTCAACATTGTTTCAATACTCCATCATGCTGTCTCGGCCCGTTCGGCCCCGGCGACGAGCGGTGCGTCGCCGGCGGCCGTCCTGTGTTGTCGTGCTCGTGATGTCGGTTGCGCGCGGGTCGGCATGCACCGGCCTGCACTGACCAATGGCGCCGTTCGCGAGCGCAGCGATCATACCGGTCGAACGTGGCGCGGTCTTTAAAAAAATAAACGGGCGTTCGAAAGTACGCACGCTTCGAGTCATGCCGTCGCCGATCGCGGCATGACGTCATGCGAGGCCGTATATCGCGAACGTTCCGAGCCAATTGAAAATGCGCATCGAAACCGATCCGCCGTCACGCGCCGGCACCTGGAATGCCGCGCAGCCGAAAGCGTAACGGGCCCGTTCGACGGAGAACACGCCAAACGGGCGGCGGGTGCGCCACGCCATCGCCGGCGTGGCGTGCATGCCGGCCGGATCACATCGACGAAGTCGGCGCGACGGATTTCAGCGCCGTGAATGCGGCGCTGCAGTCGTGCCGCGTGGACGTGCCCGGCGTGCCGGTGACCGTCACGTCGTTCGCGTTCGACGTGACGACCGAGCCGGAGAGCGTGACCTTTCCGCCGCCGAATTTCGCGCTGCCGACGTCGTGAAAGTCCTGGACCGCGATGTTCGTGAAATCCGGATACAACGTGCCGGTCGATGTGCTGTAGAACCTACCGCGTGTCGCGCGAATCCATCGTCAAGGACTGCGATCCTGCTCGTCATCGTGTCGTTCTCCGGTTTTTTTCATACGTCGAGCGACGCCGGCGTTGCTGCGCCGGCATGAAGTCGTATCGGCCCGCGAACCGACATGAGATACACAGAACATCGCTAGTTGTCAGTTGTATGACAACACTGAAAATAGTGCACCGCCATCGATCCGCACACGTGAAGCGCCTCCTGCTCGTGGAGCCGGCGACGATAATATCTCTCAAACATATCAATCGCCACTTATTCTCATTTTTATTAGCATGTTAAGCAATTGACCTGTAGCAATCACTATCCGATCGACGAGTTGTTTCGTGACAACTTTTTATTCCGAAACAGTGACGCGCCCGCTACACTCCGCTTCATTATGCGATGACTGACTTCTACCGCGCTCAAGATGACGCTCGGCGGTCGGTCGCCCACAGCAGCCAGAGCGCCGCGGGGGCCCGCGTCGGTTCGCTGATTTTCATGCGTATCTCCGGCAATCGAGGATCCGCCATTCGTCCTAGCGCCGCGACGCGCGCCGATGGCCAGTTTCCCTATGAGCCAAGGCGGCATCGTCCGGATTCCTGGCGCTCTATCCGGCCTCGTATCGAGGCCTGAAATTTAGGCGCTTAAAAATTTGAAGCCGACGGCCCCATGCCCGACGGGGTCCATCGCATGGAGGATGACGACGAACAGACGATGAACCCCGCCGACCGAACGACGGCGAGAATCGTTTGCGGATTGCCCGAATCGGACGCAGAGAACGAATGAATTGCCCGATTTAAAAATGCGTTGGAACAGGCTGAAACGCGCCGGTCCGGCAAGACGCGTCGCATGACGCGACATCGCTCATTCGATTCGCATCAGGAATCTTTCGAAATGCAAACCAGTCAATCATCTCCATCGGACCATCGATCGGCGATCGGTCGCTCGCGACAAACCCCTCGCGAGCGACCGACTCCCCTTAGAACTTCCACAACAGATTCGCGTACAGCGCATGGTCGCTGAGACTTCCGCCGAGCTGGCCGCTATACGACAACCCGAGCGACAGGTTCTTCGTGACGGCCGCATCGACGCTCCGCACTGCCGGGAGCCCGGCGAACACCGACGCTCCAAACCCCGTCGCCGGAGCCGGTTCCCCGGCGCTGGATCGGCGCGGCTTCCTGAAACTCACGATGGCCGCGGGCGGCTGCCTCGCACTGGGTATCGCGCCGAAACAAGCCCGGGCCGACGCCAACCGCCCCGTTCCGAGCTCGCCACCTCAAGCATTCCTGATCATCTCGCCGGACAACACGGTGACGGTTGCCGTGAACCGGACGGAATCCGGCCAGGGCGTCAGCACGGCGCTGCCGATGGCGCTGGCCGACGAACTGGATGCCGACTGGCGCAACATGCGCACCGTGCTCGCGCCGGCCGGCGAGCCGTACAAGGATCCGGTGACGGGGATTCAGATGACGGGCGGCACGCTGTTCGGCCTCGCGATGACGAAGCCGGGCTTCGTGATCGACGTCGAGCATGGCGCGGCCCGCAACGCCGGTTTCGCCGACTATCCGCCCGTGCGCATGCAGGAGGCGCCGCCGGCGCAATGCCGGCAACGGGGCCTTCAGGGTTAGCAGTAGGGGGCAGCCGATGAGGGCGGTGGACTACGGCTTGCTCCATGGCCGACCATGGGTCCAGGTTGCATTGACGCCGCTATGGTCGACCTGTCTCGCGGCGCCGCCTGGGGAGGGAGCCTCCATGAAGCCTGTTGCCGTGCCGGCCGGCGCGTGTGTCGGGGCCGGCACGCAAAACCTTTAGCTGCACTGGCGAAGCCGCACGTGCCCGCCGCTCACGGTGCGATGCTGACGAACGTCGGCAGCAGCACGCGATAGACGTGAATCATCGCCGGCCCGAGCAGCACCAGCATCAGCGCGGGAAAGATGCAGAAGATCAGCGGGAACAGCAGCTTCAGCGCGATCTTCGCCGCACGCTCTTCCGCGCGCATCCGCCGCCGCGTGCGCAGCATGTCCGACAGCACGCGCAGCGATTCGCTGATGCTCGTGCCGAAGCGATCGGCCTGGATCAGCATCGCGCAGAACGACTCGATGTCCTCGACGCCGGTGCGCAGCGCGAAATTGCGCAGCGCCGTCTCCTTCGTGAAGCCGGAGCGCATCTCGAGCAGCAGCAGGTCGAGTTCGTTCGCGACCACGTTGCTGCGAAACCGCAGTTCCTCGCTCACCCGCATCAGCGCCGCATCGAGCCCGAGCCCCGCTTCGACGCACACCGTCAGCAGGTCGAGCGCGTCCGGAAAATCCTCGAAGATCGTCCGCTGTCGCACCTTGACCCGCTGCGACAGCACGATGTTCGGGATGTAGTAGCCGATTCCGGCGAGCGCCACGAGGATGGCCGACAACAGCGCGCGCTCGTCGCCGAGCTTGGTCGTGACCAGCCCCAGCAGCGCCGCGCACGGCAACGCAAGCGCGAGCAACGTCTTCGCGGTGAAATAGAGTGCGGCCGCGCTCTGGTTGCGCCATCCGGCATTCATGAGCCGGATGCGCAACGGCGAATTCTCCCAGCCCTCCTTCGGCACCGACAGCTTCGAGATCGGGGTGGACAGATCGACCAGCTTCGCGACCCAGCGCGACGCCAGGTCGTCCCCGTCGCCCGGGCCCGCGACGGCACCCGCACCGGCCCCGCCGGCCTGCTGGAGCCGGCGCTGGATGCTGCGCGGCGCGAACAGCAGCATCGCGACGAGCACGCCGCCGGCCACGAAGATGAACAAGCCGCCCAGCATCACGACCTGGACCACGTTCAGATTTTGCATGACAGCCTCGCAAACGGTTCGTTATTCGACTCGCGCGTCAGACGCGAATGCGGACAATCCGGCGGATCCAGAACAGGCCGAAGAGCATCGACACCAGCATCCCGCCGACCATCCTGATCCCTGCCGGATCCTCCCAGAGCACCGACAGGAACTCGCGGTTCAGCAGCGCCATCGCCGCGGCGGTGCCGAACGGCAGCAGCCCGAGAATCCACGCCGACAGCCGCCCTTCCGCCGACAGCACGCGCACCTTGTCGAACAGCTTGAAGCGCTCGCGGATCAGCGCGGCGATGCTGTCGAGCAGCTCGGCCAGGTTGCCGCCCGTCTCGCGCTGGATCAGCACCGCGATCACGAAGTAGCGCAGGTCCTGCACCGGCACGCGCGTCGCGAGGTTCATCAGCGCGTCGTGCAGCGACACGCCGTAGTTGACTTCGTCGAACGTGATCCGGAACTCGCCGCCCATCGGATCGGGAAACTCTTCGCCGACCATCCCGAGCGTGCCCGTGAACGAATGACCGGAGCGCAGCGCGCGCGCGATCATATCGCAGATGTCCGGCAACTGCCGCTCGAGCTTGAGCATCCGGCGCGCACGGCGGCGCATCACGTACATCGTCGGCAGGCACGCGGCAAACAGCGTGCCTGGCAGCGCGGCCAGTTGCGGCAACGTGGCGAGGCTCAGCGCGAGCCAAGTGAACGCCGCGAACACAGCGCTGAGCACGATCAGCTTCGGCAGCGTCCAGTCGAGGCCCGATTGCTGGATCACGAGATCGAGCGAGTGCACGCGCGGCAAGCGCAACAGCAGCCGGTCGAACGGCTTCGAATCGTCGAGCATCCGCTTCTTCAGGATCGACAGCCGCTCCTGCTGCACGTTGCCGCCGGCCGACATCGCGCGAATGCGCGCTTCGATCCGGCGCGCGGCAGCGCCGTGCCGCGCGTTCCACCATTGATAGGCGCCTTCGATCGCGAGCACGACCGCGACGAAGGTGAGAATCACAAAACCGTAAAAGATCGTGTTCATGAAGCCTCCCCGAATGCAAGCGCCGACAGGCCGTCAGTTCGTCTCGTAACGCTGGGACGGGTCGTACAGCGAATCCGGCAGGTTGATGCCGAATGCCTGCAGCCGCTCCACGAACTTCGGCCGTACGCCGGTCGCGCAGAAGTGGCCGCGTACCGTGCCGTCGCGATCCACGCCGGTGCGCTTGAACGTGAAGATCTCCTGCATGTTGATGATGTCGCCTTCCATCCCGGTCAGCTCCTGGATGCTGACGATCTTGCGCTTGCCGTCCGTCAGCCGCGCCGCCTGCACGACCACCGAGATCGCCGACGCGATCTGCTGGCGCATCGTCTTCGGCGGCAGCGACAGGCCGGAGACGCTGATCATGTTCTCGAGCCGCGTCAGCGCATCGCGCGGCGTGTTCGCGTGGATCGTCGCGAGCGAGCCTTCGTGGCCGGTGTTCATCGCGTTGAGCATGTCGAGCGCTTCGGCGCCGCGCACTTCGCCGAGGATGATCCGGTCCGGCCGCATCCGCAGTGCGTTGCGCACCAGCGTGCGCTGCGTGATCTCGCCCTTGCCCTCGATGTTCGGCGGGCGCGTCTCGAGCCGCAGCACGTGCGGCTGCTGGAGCTGCAGCTCGGCGGCGTCCTCGATCGTCACGATCCGCTCGTTGCGCGGAATGTAGCCGGACAGGATGTTGAGCAGCGTCGTCTTGCCGCTGCCCGTGCCGCCCGACACGAGCACGTTCACCTTCGCGCGCGACAGCGCGTCGAGCAAATCGGCCATCGGCGGCGTCAGGCTCTGGTAGCGCACCAGGTCGTCCATCTTCAGCGGGTTGACCGCGAAGCGCCGGATCGACATCAGCGGCCCGTCGATCGCCGACGGCGGGATGATCGCGTTCACGCGCGAGCCGTCCGGCAGCCGCGCATCGACCATCGGGCTCGATTCGTCGATGCGGCGCCCGACACGCGACACGATCTTCTCGATCACCTTCATCAGGTGCGCGTCGTCGTAGAACGTCACGTCGGTCAGTTCGAGCTGGCCGAAGCGTTCGACATAAACCTGCCGGTACGTGTTCACGAGGATGTCGGAGATGCTCGGGTCGCGCAGCAGCGCCTCGAGCGGGCCGAAGCCGAACATCTCGTCGTACACGTCGATCGCGAGCTGCCGCCGCTCGATGTCGTTCGCTGGCGTCCGCTCGTCGTCGAGGATGCGCGAGATCAGCGAGGAGATTTCCTGGCGGACCTGCTCCTGCGGCATCCGCGACAGGCGCTCCAGCTCGACGCGTTCGAGCACGGTCTGGTGAATTTCGCGGCGCAGCTTCTGGTATGCGTCGCGTACCGACGAATGCGCCGGGCCGGCCGGCTCGCTGCCCGCCGCCATCGGCTGGGCCCGGTGCAAGGACATCTGTTCGCGCAATGACATGACGGTTCCCCGAGAGATTTACATGGACTTGAGCTTCGGCGTGGCCTTGCGGCCAAACAGCCGGGACATCAGCGGTTCGCTGCGCGTCGCGCTGCGTCCGGCGCGCACTTCGCCTTCGACGAGATGTTTCGCGCAACCCTGCAATGCCCGCGCGACCGCGGTGCTGCGCGCGAGCCGCGATACCGGATGCCCCTGGTTGATCGCTTCGAGCACGGTGTCGGCGTCGTCGGGAATCGTGCAGGCGGCCTGCAGGCCGAGCACTTCCTCGAGCGCGGTACGGGTCCGGTCGCTCGCGCGCGTCGCGCGGTTCACGATCAGACGCATCTGATCGGTCGAGTAGCCGAGCGACACGAGGATCTCCAGCAGCCGGCGGCCGGCGCGCACGTGCGGCATCGCGGGCTGCAGCACGATCTGGATCTGGTCGCTGCGATCGAGCGCGACCATCGACAGCGGATTGATGCCGACGCCGATGTCGAAGATCACGAAGTCGTAGCGCGGCGCGGCGACGCCGAGAATCCATTCGAGCGCGTCCTCGCGCATCTCGGCGGCCTTGACCGGGTCGCCCGCGCCCGCGAGCACGTGGAAGTTCTCGGTCACGTGCGCGACGCTCGCGTCGAGGAACGCGCTGTCGAGCCGCTCGATCTGCGCGCAAAGCTGCGGCAGCGTCGACGGCGGGGTTTCGTCGCTGACCAGGAACGCCGCGTCGGCGAACTGCTGGTTCAGGTCGATCAGCAGCACGCGGCGCTTGAAGCCTTCGGCGATCTCGAACGCGACGTTGCTGGCGACGAAGCTCGTGCCGGCGCCGCCCTTGCACGACATGAACGACACGATCCGCGTATCGTCGGTGTCGCTCCGCGTGCTTTGCGCGGCGGCACGCTCGAGCGCGTTGCCGAGCGCCTGCCGATCGAGCGGCCACTGCAGCACGTCTCGTGCGCCCGCGCGCATCGCGTCCAGCAGCAGTTGCGGGGACGCGTCAGCCGTCACGAGGATGCAGGTCAGGCCCGCGTGAGCGCGGCAGATTCGCTCGATCGCCGACAGTTCCGACGGGGCGAACGACGAGCCGTCGACCAGCAGGATGTCGAACGCGTCGAGCCCGTCGGTGCGATGCTCGATCTGCGAAGGGCGGCCGGTTGCGCGCGTTGCGCGATAGCGTCCGCAGTCGGTGACGAGTCGCGCGATCTGCGTGAGCCGCGCGGTATCGTCGGAAGCTACGAGGATATTGATCATGTCGTGTGCCTCGTCTGTTCGATTAATTGCAGGCAGTGCCGCCGGTCGCGGAAGTCAGGCTTTCGCGCGGCAGCGTTGTCGTGAACGGCGGCATCTTGATCGTCACGTTCACGAACGGGATCATCGTCTTGACCGTGACGTTCTTGACGCTCACGGTCACGAACGAGCAGGTGGTCACGTCGCAGCTCGCCGGCGAGTAGTCCACCGACACGTTCGCGCTCGACAGCAGCGGCAGCAGCTTCGTCACGCGCTTCGCGACGCCGGCGGCATCCACGTCGCAGACCACCGCCGTGCGCGCGCCGAGACGCACGGCCTCGCTCGCGGTGTTCCAGTAAAACAGCACGCGGCCGAATTCGAAGATGCCGATCAGCAGCATGATCAGCACCGACGCGATGAGCGCGAACTCGACGATCGTCGAACCGCGCTCGCCGCGCCGGCGCGACAGCGGAAAATGGCGCGCATTCATGACACTTGCCTCATCACGGTGACGATGTTGCCGAAGGTGATCGACTTCAGCCCCGGGTACGCGGGGATCGGTTGGTACTGGTAGCCCTTGATCTTCACTTCGACGACGTTGATGCTGCCCGTCGCCGTGCCGCTCGCCGCGTTGTTGTCCGCGTCGTAGGTCGGCAGGTTCGAGAACTGCGCCGGGTCGGACGCATCGCCGCAGCCGGTCGTATGCGACGCATCGCAGATGGTCACCATCGACGTGGTGAGCCCCGGCACCAGCTCGGTGCCGGCCGAGCCGCACGTCGTGCTGCCGTACACGACGAGACACTGCGCCGCCGCCACCGGATACGCGCTGTCGGTCGGCAGCCAGATCGACAGGTAGCGCGCCGCGTCGCGCGTCGCCTTGGTCAGCGTCTCGTACTGGTAGATCGCGCGGCCGAACTCGGCCACGCCGGTCGCGAGCATGATCATCGGCATCAGTACGAGCGCGAACTCGACGGCGGCCACGCCACGGGTGCGCGAACGGCGAAACGGGGACCTTTTCATGATCGCCTCTCCCTATTGAACGAGCATCGGCACCTGGACCCCGGACGCGCTGCCGTCGCCAGGCAACCCGTGCGTCGCGCACGGACTGTTGCCGGACACCGACGAGCCGAGGTATTCGAGGTGCGCCACGACACCGCCTTTGCCGGGGCTGAACGGCAACGGATCGAGCATCAGCACGCAATCCCATTGCGTGATGTGCACCTTGCCGCTGCTGCCGCTCAGCGCCGAGCAGTCGCCTTCCGGCGCGAGCGCGACACGGCGGTCGCCGCCAAAGGTCTGGTAGTTGCTCGCCGTCGCGGTGCCGTTGGTTGAGATCCCGCTGCCAGCCGGCGGCGCGCCGTCGCCCTGGTAGGACTTGAAGGTCGTGCGGTCGGTCACGAACTGCGTGTACGCGTCGCCCTTGATGCCCGGCGTTCCGGGCGGCCCGTAGTTCGGGCCGACATACGCGTAGCCAGTGAAATCGGGCTGGCCGCTGGACCCGTTCGCGCCGCTCGTATAGATGCCGAAGCGCGTATTCCAGGCGCGCAGCGACGCCGACTTCAGGCCGGTGCTGCCGAGGTCGGGCGGGCTCTTGATATTGCAGGTATTGCCCGACAGCTCGCCCGCGATGGTCGTTTCGTTCGTCGAGCCGTCGAGCGCCGCCCAGCCGAAGTTGCCGGGCCCGTAGGTCGAACCGGACGGCGACGTGATCCAGTCGCCGACGTTGTAGGGCGGCGCGCCCGTCGCGCGGCACACGAACACCGGGATCGCGCAGGTGGTCTGCCCGCCGCCGACCGTCGCGATCGCGCTCGCCGACACTTCGGCCGCGTTCGCGAGCTTGGTGCCCGGCAGCACGTTCAGCACCTCGATGAACCAGTGTGCAATGTTGCTCAGCGACGCGACGCACTTCACGTACTTGATGTTCGCCGGCGTCGTGACCGAGTTCTTCGTCAGGAACGGATTGGACAGCGAGTCGCTGAACGTGATGTTCGAATTCGTCAGCATCTGCACCGACTGGTTCTGGAAGAACACGAAATTCAGGTGGCCGGCAGCGATGCCGTTCGCCTCGGCGACCGACAGGCTGATGGCCGAAGTCAGGTCGCGCGCAGCCGACAGCGCGCACGCATCGGCGCTGTTCTGCAGTTCGCTGCGCGTGACGTACAGCTTGCCGAGGTCCAGCGCGAGACCGACGAACCCGATCATCACCGCCAGTGCGAGACCGACGATGATCGCGACGGCGCCGCGCTGGCGATGGAGGCCGCGACGCGTGACTTTCGGATAGCGAGCTGCGCTGGACATGGCGTTCTCCCTGAGCGTGCCGTTGTTATTGGGTCGCCTTGCCGATGCCGATCACGAACGCATTGGCAGGCGGCTGGATCTGCTTGAACGACTTGTCGTAGTTGTCGAGCGCGGCCGCGGCGGCGCCGCCGTCGATGCCCGACGCCGACGCCGATGCCGCGTGTTCGGCGGCATGCGGGTCGATGATCTGGGCCTGCATCACGGTGCGGACCGAATCGCCGAAGCGGCTGTCCCACACCGGGGTCGACGACATGCAGCCGGCAAGCGCGAACGCGAGCGGTGCGGCGAGCGCCGCGCGGCGCACGAATACGAGGTAGGCGGATTTCATGGAGCTTCCCCTTGGATAGCTTCAACGATCGGTGGAATGGGGTTCCGAGCGCGCAACCTGCGCCCGGGCAACCGCGGGCACTCGTTGCTTCGGTCGCGCCGCCGGCTGGGCCGGCGTGCCGGGGCCGGCTGCCGCGAGGCGCGCGGCGGCGGCTTCGATACGCGCGACCCGGGCTGCATTTGCCGCGTTTGCCGCGTCTGGCTGCGGCGCGGTGGCCGCTACCGGTGCAGGCGTCTTCTGTGGCTCGGCCGGCACCGGCGGCTGTGCGTCCGTGCCCTGCGGCGCGCGCGGCGCGGGCAGTGCGGCGGCCGCAGCGGCGGGCGCTTCCGATTGCGGTGCAGGTGCAGGTGCAGGTGCCTGAGCCGGTGCCTGGGCCGGTGCCTCCTGAGGTGCAGCAGCCGCGCCGCTCGCGGGTTGCGCGCCCGGCTTGCGGACCCCGCGGCGGCCTTCCATGTTGCCCGTCGCGTACACGTCGAGTTCGTGCGGCTTCGAGAAGCTGTCGGTCGGCAGCGGCACGTCCGCGGTCTGCAGCGGCTTCACGAGGTGCGGCGTGATCAGGAAGATCAGCTCGGTGCGGTCCTGCTGGAACGACGTGCTGCGGAACAGCGCGCCGAGCACCGGTACTTCGCCCACACCCGGGATCGCCTTCAGCGCGCCGCTCGCGTTGTCCTTGATCAGCCCGCCGATCGCGAACGATTCGCCGTCGCTCATCTGGACCGTCGTCGAAGCACGCCGCGTCGTGATCAGCGGCAGGATCGACGTGCCGCCGATGTTGGACGCACTCAGCGTGACGCCCGTCTGCGACAGCTCCGATACTTCCGGTGCGACCTTCAGGCTGATCCGGCCGTTCGCCAGCACCGTCGGCGTGAACTTCAGCGCGACGCCGAACTCCTCTTCCTGCAGCGTGATCGACGAGATGCCGTTGCCGCTGCTCTGCGGGATCGGGATGAAGATCTTGCCGCCGGCGAGGAACGTCGCTTCCTGGCCGCTGATCGTCACGAGATTCGGCTCCGCGAGGATCTTGACGAGGTTGTCGGTGTTCTGCGCGTCGGCCGCGATGCTGAACGGCTTGTTGTTCGCCTTGTTGAAGATGGCCCCGCTCGCGACGCCCGCGAGCAGGTTGCTGACCAGCGCACCGCTCCACGAACCGAACCCGCCCTGGATGTTGAACGCGCTGCCCATCTGGTTGATCAGCGTCTTCGACACCTCGGCCACCTTCACCTCGAGCATCACCTGCTGCGGCGACGTGACGCTCAGCATGTTCAGCACGCCGGCGCCCTGCTTGCCGCCCCCGGCGGCATCACCCGGACTGTCGCCGTACGCGCGTGCGATCTGCATGGCCTGCTGCGCGGCCTGCGAGTTCGACACGCTGCCCGCCAGCACGATCGTGCCGGCGGCAGTCGACACATGGATGTCGCGTTCTCCCGGCAGCAGTTGCTGCAGCGATCCCTGCAGGCCGGCGGCATCCGCTCCGACCGCGACGTCGATCACGCGGCATGCGCCGCTCTTGCCCTGCACGATCATGTTCGTCGTGCCGACCGACAGCCCGAGGATGTACAGCGTCTGCGGCGATACCATCGTCGCCTGCGCGACGGCCGGGTTGCCGATCGTCCGATTGCGGACCGGCTCCGGCATCGGCACCAGCAGCGACTTGCCGAGCGGCACGCTGACGCTGGTCGACTCGCGCACGGCGCCGACGCAGTTCGGCCCGCGCAGCGGCCCAGCCGTTGCGGCGGCCGCGGCGACCGGCGCCGCCGCCATGCTGATCGTCATCTGCACGGGCCCCTTGCCGACCGCGGCCGGCGCGCTGGCGCCGCCCTTCGTCAGCACGCCCGCCTCGATGCCTTCCTGGGCCAGTGCGCCATAAACGGTCAGCCATCCCGAACAAAGGATCGCGGCCATCATCGTGCCCCGTGCCACGCGCGTCCGCAGTGGGCCTGTACCTGTACGTTGCGGTTTGAGCTTCATTTTGTCTTATCCCCCGAGAGACCGGCGCCGTGCCGGTTGTCGACTTCCGAGGCCGCCGTACCCTGCCGGCGGCCGATCTGTTTATCTGGCTGTGTTGATCTGCTTCAGAAACATTCGACGCTGCCCTTCACGCCCGCCAGCACGCCGACGCAGTCGCGCCGCGCGGCCGGCGCCGCGTGCGACGCGGTGTGCACGCGCACCGTCCGCACTTGTGCGGGAGCGGGAAGCGGCGGCAAATCGGGTACGGGCGGCTTGCCGAGCAGCGTCATCTTGGTCGCGCCATCCGTGTTCATCGTCTTCTGGTCGACCTGGTTGCGCAGCACGAGCGACAGCGTGCCGACGCTGCGCGCGAGGTCGAGCCGTTCGGCCTGCTCGGGCGTGACTTCCAGCGTGACCGCGTTGACCACCTTCGGTGCGGTGTCGTCGCGGCTGACCTGCTGCGCGACGGCGAGCACGAGGATGTGCTCGAGCACGATCTTGGAGATGCTCTGCCCGTCGGTCTTGCCCTGCTGCTCCTGCGTGTTGACGATCACGTCGACGTAGGTGCCCGGCAGCGCGAAGCCCGCGACGCCGACCACGTCGTTCACGCGCACCGTGATCGCGCGGCTGCCGTCGGCGATCACCGCGGACAGCCCGCCCTTCGTGCCGAGCGGTGCGAGCTTCGACTCGATCACCGGCTCGCCGCGCGCCAGGCTGGTGCGCACGACGCGCCCTTCGAGGGTTTTCGTATCGGTGAACGCGCCGGTCGGCACGCTGCCCGACGGCCAGCTCACCATGTGGATCTGGTTCGCCCCGAGCGGCTCGCCCAGGTTCAGGTCGGCGGCCGCTACCGCGACGGGCGTGACCGAGTTCGTGGATGTCTGCACCAGCCAGTGGGACGCGAACACGACCGCGGCAAGACCCGCGACCATCGCGACGGCCAGCATCATGAGCGCTCGACTGTTTTTCATGGCAATGCTCCTCGACGATTCGTGAAAGAAACGGCTCAACCGGTGATGAACGTACGTCCGCCTCGCTCGATGGGCGGCGGATGGCTGCCGTCCCGTTCGGGCGCTGCGCCGAAATAGCTCGCCCATGCGTCGTACAGTGCGTCGTGCGTCACCTCGAGCGGATCGCCGCGGTAACGCGCGCCGGCGGCCACGAGGCGCAACAGGTCCGCCGGAAAGCACGCGAGAAACGCCTTGCCGGTCGGCAGATGCAGCCGGTGCAGCAGGAACTCGAACGCATCGTGCGCCGATACGAGACCGAGCGATGCGCAGGCCGCGTCGTACACCGCGCGGTAGTCGTCGATCGACAACGCGCCGACGTGAAGCTTCGAGCCGAGGCGACGCATGAACGCGTCGTCGCAGAACTGCTCCGGTGCGAGGTTGCTCGAGAACACCGGCCACACGTCGAACGGCAGCACGAAGCGGTTGCCGGATTCGAGCGTCAGGAAATCGACGCCGCGATCGAGCGGGCGCAGCCAGCGATTGAGCAGGTCGCGCGGCTCGACGCGCTGGCGGCCGAGATCGTCGACGACATACATGCCCATGTTCGCCTTCATGTGCGGCGGCGCCTGGTAGAAGCCGGCCGCCTCGTCGCGGCGCAGATCGAGCTCGTCGAGCGTCAGTTCGCCGCCGGACGTCACGACCGGCCGCTTGCACAGGCGCCAGCGGCGATCGACCGACTGGCCGCCGGATTGCGGTTCCGCGTCGACATGCACGAGCGGGTCGTAGATCTGGATCACTTCACCGGCCGCGCAGATCGCGTGCGGCACCGGCACGCGGCCGTGCATCAGCGCGCCGAGCCGCTCGGCGAGGAAGGTCTTGCCGCTGCCGGCCGGGCCGTAGATCAGCAGCGGACGGCCCGCGTTCAGCGCCGCGGCCGCCGCGTCGAGGACCGACGTGTCGATCACGAAGCCTTCGAACGCGGCCCACACATCGCCCTGGCCGATGTGCAGCTTGCGCACCGAATGCGCGCTCACGCATTCGAGATACGCGTCGAGCGTGACCGGCGCGGGCCCGCTGTAGCCGCTGCGCGCGCGTTCCTCGAACGCGAGCACGCGGCCCGCGTCGGTCAGGCGGAACGTCACGTCGAGATCGGTCGCGCCGCGATGGGTGAGCTCGACGAGATGCTCGCGCACCAGGAACGCGAAGACATCGTCGAGCACCGCGAGCGGCAGGCAGTGCCGCTCGACCAGGTCGCCGTACGACGGGCGGCCGAGCATCAGCGTCGACTTCAGCACGAGCCCGGCGACGAACGTCATGCTCAGCCCGGTTTCGTCGAGCGAGCGCGGCGCCGCCGGCAACTGCGCGCCCGGCTTCGTATTGGCCTCCCGCGACGGCAACGGATCGGGCAGTTTGGATACCTGCGCGTCGCGTCTCGGTTCGGTGTGGTTCGTGTTCATGATGGTTCCATCCTCGTTGCGGGCTCGTCGCGCTATGCGCACGACGCGAACAGCATGCCCAGCGTGCCGGCCGCGATCGCCACGCCGTACGGCAGCGTGCCGACCGACGCGATCTCCGCGGGGCCGTCGGCTGCCCCTGCGCGCGCCCCTTGCGAACGGCGCGCGATCAGCGCGCGGACGTTCGCCCACATCTGGCGCATCCGCCCGCGCAACAGCGCGAACGCGATGGAGCCGATCCCGCCGGCCACGAAGGTGGCCAGCACGATGTAAAACGTCATTTCCGCACCGACCCATGCGCCGATCGCGAGCATCAGCTTCACGTCGCCGGCCGCCATCCCGCGCAACAGGTAGAACGGCAGCAGCAGGCCGAAGCCGGTCGCTGCTCCCGCGAGCCATCCGAGTGCGCCTGCCAGGACGCCGTGCAGCATGCACTGGGCCACCAGCGCACCGACGAGGCCGACCGCGACGAGGCGGTTCGGAATGCGGCGGGCCGCGATGTCCGTGCTTGCCGCGGCGACCGCGAGCAGCGTCACGCACAACGGAACCGGGTAAGGCGGCGCAACGAGTAACATGGCGAACCTCGCGGAGCGAATCGATGGATCAGGAAACCATGGCCAGCGCGGTGGTCACGGCCGCCGTCACGGCTGTTGCGATCACTTCGTACGTATCGGCCAGCGAGCCTCTCAGCGTGACGACGCTGCCCAGAACCGCGACGGCGAACATCGCCCCGAGCAACGCATATTCGATCGACGTCACGCCCTGCTCGTCGCCGATCCAGCGGCGACATACGGCACGCACCCTGGCTTGCATGATGGTCTCCAGTTCCGGTTGATCAGATGACCGGGACGGCTCGAGCACTGCACCAGCCGAGCCGTCCGCGGCACGGTCCATCAGAGGCCTGCCACCGCCGAATCCAGGTCGGCCGCGATCGTGCTGAACACGGTCTTGAGGTCCTTCCCGATCGTCGACAGCGCGAGGATGATGCCTACCGCGATCAGTGCGGCGATCAGGCCGTATTCGATGGCGGTCACGCCGTCTTCATCGCGGACGAAGCGGCTGGCTTGTTGAATGAACTTGGACATGGTTATCTCCTTGCGTGATGACTTTCAAAGCCCTCGCGTACCGGCTGGATCGATCGATCTGGCATCGATACGTCGAGGAAAGTTGTTAATGCCGTGTGGTGCCGGCGAACGATTCGGACGAGCCGCCCGCCGTACCGTCCATCAAAGACCTGCTACCGCCGAGTCCAGATCCGCGGCGATCGTGCTGAACACGGTCTTCAGATCCGTACCGACCGTCGCCAACGCGGCGACGATGCCGATCGCGATCAGTGCGGCGATCAGGCCGTATTCAATGGCCGTCACGCCGCGCTGATCCCGAGTGAACCAGGCGATCTTTTCGATGACTCTTGACATGAGCACTCTCCTTTCGGACTGCTATTAAATTCCCTTCGTCGATCATGACGTCGGGGACGGGCACCACCGGCACTACAAGAAAATCGAAACGTGACGCTCAGCTGCGGGGACAGGGATGCGCACACCTGTCCGTGAGAACGGATTTCAGTGAGAAGGAACGCGAGAGATGCGCGTACGGTTCGATCAGCCGGATAAACCGGGCTGGACGATCGACCTGAACGGCGTGACTGCCGTTCGACGCATGGAATCCAGTTGAACGGGAGACAAACTCCCGGCGGTGCGGTAATTCGTTTTCAACGCGGCCAGCCGGCCGCGAAGTGCTGTGGTCTTTCATTTTTATTCCCCATGTGCTGCGATGCCGATCTTCTTGTTGCCCTGACGCTATCGGGTCTCATCGGTCGATCGGCGACGATTCTCGCGGTTCATCGACCTGGAGCTGCGTGTTCCCCGACGCGCTCCGGCCCTCTTCTCCGCAGGTGATTCCGAAGCCGGTTCCGTCTGTTCCCGGAACAGCCCGGTCGTCACTTCGCCGACTGCCGTGCCAACGCTGACGCAAAGAGCAGGCCACCTCGAGCGAAATCCAGGCGTATCAAGGGTTCCGGCGATCCACGGGTTCTCGCGCCAATGGTGCGACGAACGAAATGTTTCAACTTTGATATATGCATTCCCGCGAGCGAGGTACGCCGGAACGCTCGCCGCCGCGCTGCACAAAGGATCCAAAATTTTTTCTCGGGATTTTCCCGGACGCGGGCAGCCGGTTGCATTTCATGGGATCGGAGGGA
The DNA here is from genome assembly GCF_049805555.1 of Burkholderia sp. DN3021. Lineage (NCBI taxonomy): Bacteria > Pseudomonadati > Pseudomonadota > Betaproteobacteria > Burkholderiales > Burkholderiaceae > Burkholderia > Burkholderia sp. DN3021. Next base: position 105,097 of record NZ_JBNCAB010000012.1, read on the forward strand.
CGCGACACCGCTCAAAAACACGGAATGTTTCAAGCCAGCAACATGAAACCCGACCGGGTCGTTTTCTCATACCAAAAAACGCGGTTTTCACGCCTGTCACTGATTAATCGGGATCCCGGCTTCCAGTGCGCGGTTTGCAACATGCGATTTTTTCTTCAACAATGCATTCACCGGACAACGCCATTCAGAGCGATTCGATCCGGTGGCACGACAACATGAAACGGCTGCGACAGACCAAGCAGCCTCCACCACAAACGGGGCATCATGTACACAGCCAATCGTGGAACGCGCGATCGCGCAATACGCTGTGCTCAATGGTTGACAGCGGACCGGATCGTTCCGTACAGCTGCATCATGCTGATGCTCTTCGCCGCGCTGCTCGCCGTCTGGGGCATCGTGACGGACGGCTTCACGTCGAATGCCACCGCCCGCCCGGGCGCCGACTTCTCGGTCTTCTGGACCGCATCGAACCTCGTATTGCAAGGCCATGCCGCAGCGGCCTACGACTCTTCGTCATTCCTGCAGGCCGAGTTCGCGCACTTCGGTGCGTATCTGCAGCACCGGCCGCTTCCCTGGCTCTATCCGCCGACGATGTTGCTGTTCATCGCGCCCGTTGCCCTTGTGCCTTTCCTGCCCGCATATTTCCTCTTTTTCGCGGGCAGTCTTTTATGCTACGCGTTCGCCGTCTCGCGGTTGTCGGGATTGCGCGCGCATCTTCCGCACCCGCGCGCCGCGGCGCTCGTCGCGGCCGCGTATTCGGCGGTGTGCATGTCCGCGCTGTTCGGCCAGAACAGCATCCTGACCGCCGGCATCGCCGCGCTCGCGCTGCATCTGCTCGGCAAGCGTCCGGTTGCGGCCGGCGTGCTGATCGGGCTGCTCGCGATCAAGCCGCAACTCGCCGTCGTGTTCCCGTTCGTGCTGATCGCGGCGCGGGCGTGGCGCACGTTCGCGGCGGCGGCGATCAGCGCAACGCTGTTCGCGGCGGCCGGCATCGCGCTGGCCGGGCCCGGCGCGATGCACGGCTTGAGCCACGCCATGTCGACGGTACGCGACCAGCATTTCATGCTCGCGTCGTACTGGCTCGCGTCGCCGACACCGTTCGCCGCGTTGCGGCTCGCGGGTGCGCCGGTGGCTGCCGCGCTGGCCGCGCAAGCGGCGGTCGCGCTGCTGGCGATCACCGCGGCCGTCGACGTGTGGCGCCGCACGCGCGACATGCGCCTGCGCGCCGCGGTGCTGGCCGTCGCCACGCTGCTTACGACGCCGTATCTGTGGAACTACGAACTGACCTGGCTCGGCATTGCGATCTTCTGCCTGATCGCACACGGCCTCGACGAAGGCTGGCTTCCCGGCGACCAGGGCATCCTCGTGCTCGCGTGGCTGCTGCCGATCTTCGAGATGTTCAACCGGCTGATGAAGCTGCCGCAGATCGGGCCGGTCGTGCTGCTCGCGGTGCTGTTCGTCGTCGTGCGCCGCACGGCGCTCGCGTCACGGAGCACGCAATGAAAGCGCCTTCGTTCGCCCGCCAAGCGCATTCCGCCGTCGATCTGCATCCGGAACTCCCGATCGCAGGCCCGCGCCGCTATCCGCACTGGCTCAATCGCGATCGCGTGCGCCTCTATGCGGCCGCCGTGCTGCTGACGGAACTGCTGTTCATCGTCATCTACGTGACCCGCGTGCTCCTGTCGCACAACGGTGCACTGGAACAGTTGTCGCAGGATTTCTCGCCGATCTGGAGCGCCGCGCGGCTCGCCGCGCACGGGCACGGTGCCGACGCGTGGCATTTCCCCGCGCTGTTCGCGGTCCAGAAGCTGGCAGTCCCGACGATGACGCTCGCGGACGGCGCGCTGCCGTGGCTCTATCCGCCGACGATGCTGCTGCTCGTGCTGCCGCTCGGCTGGCTGCCGTACATGCTGGCACTCGTGCTGTGGCTCGGCGTCACGTATGTGATGTTCGCCGCGACGATCCGCGCGACCGTGCAGCGCGATGCCGCGTGGCTGTGCGCGCTCGCGTTCCCCGGCGCGTTTCTCACCGTGATCGTCGGTCAAACCAGCCTCTTTACCGCGATGCTCGCGGGCATCGGCCTGCTCGCGCTGAACCGCCGCCCCATCTGCGCCGGGATCTGCTTCGGCTTGCTGACGATGAAGCCGCAGCTCGCGGTGCTGTTCCCGCTCGCGCTGCTGTGCGCGGGCCAGTGGCGTGCGCTGGCCGCGTGGGCCGCGACGATCGCCGGCTGCGCCGCGCTCGCGACGCTCGCGTTCGGTGTCGGCCCGTGGGTCACGTTCGCGCATGTGATCGGCAACGTCTACGCGATCGTCGGCACCGGTCACGCCAAGCTCGCCCGCATGCCGACCGTGTTCGCGCTCGCGACGATGGCCGGCTGGCCCGCGATCGTCGCGCGCGGCCTTCAGCTGCTGTCGGCCGCTGCCGCCGCAATCGCCGTCGTCTACGCGTGGCGCGGCGCATGTTCCTATGCGCTGCGCGCCGCGACCCTCGCATGCGCATGCCTGCTCATCAGCCCTTATCTGTACGACTACGACCTGACCTGGTACGGCATCGTGATCGCGTGGTACGCGCGCTATGCATGGACGCACGGCTGGCGGCGCTTCGATCGCGAATGGCTGATGCTGCTGTGGACGATGCCGCTCGCGGGCCTCGCGGTCGTGTCGCATCTGTCGTTCCAGTTCATGCCGCTCGTGACGCTCGCATCGCTCGCGCTGCTCGTCAGCCGGATCGCGCAGGAAAGACACGACGTGCCGTCGATGCCCGACGCACGCGACGACTCGACCGAGACCGGCTTCGCACATCCGGTTCGACCGCACCACCGCCCGGCGCTCGGAATGCGCCGCACCGGCCGCCCGACGCTCGGCGCCGGCCGGTGAAGCGACATCACAAGGGGAATCATCATGCGGGAACCACTCTACACGCCGCTCGTTTCGCTGGTCGTGCCGTTCTATAACGAAGGCGAGGCCGTCGAGCGCTTCTTCGACGTCGTGATTCCGCTGCTGACGGCCATCGACGCGATCCGCTTCGAGATCGTCTGCGTGAACGACGGCAGCCGCGACGACACGCTCGAACGCCTGATCCGGATCAGCACCGGCGAGCGGCGCGTGCGCGTGATCGATCTCACCCGCAACTTCGGCAAGGAAGCGGCGCTGACGGCCGGCCTCGACGAAGCCGCCGGCGACGCGGTGATCCCGCTCGACGCCGACCTGCAGGATCCGCCGAGCCTGATTCCGGTGATGATCGAACACTGGCGCGCCGGCGCGGAAGTCGTCGCGGCGAAGCGCAGCAACCGCGCATGCGATTCGTTCGCGAAGCGCACCGCGGCCGCGATCTACTACCGCGTGCACAACCTGCTGTCGGATGTGAAGCTGCCGGAGAACGTCGGCGATTTCCGGCTGATGGACCGCAAGGTCGTGAACGCGCTGCGCAACCTGCCCGAGCGGCACCGCTTCATGAAGGGGCTGTTCGCGTGGGTCGGCTTCAAGACCGTGATCGTCGAATACCAGCGCGACCCGCGCAGCGCCGGGCACTCGAAGTTCTCCGGCTGGAAGCTGTGGAATTTCGCGCTGGAAGGGATCACCAGCTTCAGCACGGTGCCGCTGCGCAGCTGGACCTACATCGGCGTCGGCATCGCCGCGCTCGCGTTCCTGTACGGCTCGTTCATCATCTTCCGCACGCTGCTGTTCGGCAATCCGGTGCTCGGTTACGCGTCGCTGATCTCGGTCACGCTGTTCATCGGCGGCATCGAACTGATCGGGATCGGTGTCATCGGCGAATACATCGGGCGGATCTACGACGAGTCGAAACAACGGCCCGTCTACCTGATCCGCCGCCGCTACCAGGCGCACGGCAAGGTGATCGAACTTCCGGTCGCGCGCGATGCGCGCCGCCAGATCGCACGTCGGCGCGTGCAGTTGCCGAACCGTGCGCGGATCGACGTACGCTGAACGCGCGCAGACGGCCATGATCGACCTGCTCCATGCCGAGCGCACGCGGCTCGTGCGCTTCGGCTTGTCCGGGCTCGGCTCGACCGCGCTCCATACGCTGGTCGCGTCCGCGCTGTTCGCGCTGTTCGATGCGACGCTGGTCGCCGCGAACGCGGTCGCGTTTCTCTGCGCGACGGCGTTCTCGTATCTCGCGAATACGCTGTGGAGCTTCTCGTCGACGGTACGCACGCGCAACGCGCTGCGTTTTCTCGTCGTTACGCTGGCCGGCTTCATCGAAACGCTGCTGCTCGCGCGTGCCGCCGAAATGCTCGACGTGTCGCGCGCGATGAGCATCGTCGCGATCGCACTGCTGATCCCGCCGACGACGTTCGTGCTGCATCGGCTCTGGACCTACCGGTAAGCATTGGATAGCCGGCCGCCCGGCGGCCCGATAGCAGTCGCGAATCGCGCCCTTCCCGCTCCCGAAACGTCATGCCGCCGGCCGGCAGGACCTGAAGCTGTTCATCGACGATGCGCCCGAACCGGCCGCGTCGTTCGCCGGCAACGGCAACGACGGCGTCAGGACGTTCACGCTGAACTCGAAAGGCGGCAAGATCCGGATCGACGCATCGGCCAGCGGCAGGAAGTCCGCGACCGATGCGCGCCTCGCGCCGCTGTCCGCGGGCGATCAAGTGTGGCTCGGCTGGCTCGGCGCCGAGGACGGCGCCGACCGCGACTACAACGACGGGATCGTCATTCTTCAGTGGCCGATCACCTGAGCGGCGCCGCGTTCGCACGCGCGCCGTACCGCGCTCAGGTACGCGGCAGCCCCGGCGGATTGGTCCGCGACCGGTCGATCGCTTCGGCATCGAGGCTCCAGCGGCCGAGCACTTTCCGGTAGCTGCCGTTCGCGATCAGCGCATTGATCGCGAGCGTCAGCGGCTCGGCGAGGCCGCTGCCCTTGCGCGTGGTGATCGCGATGTCCGCGGTGCGCGGCCAGCCGCCGCTCACGGTGCCGATGAGCTTCGCATCGCCGCGCAGCGACGCCTGGTAAGCGAGCATCGAATTCACGCTGAAGATCGTGTCGACACGGCCCGACTGCAGCGCGACCCAGCGCTCCGCCGCATCGGCGTAGTACTGGATCTCGACCGGCGCGAGGCCGCGCGCGACGTTCTGCCGGTTCCATTCGAGCAGGATCTTTTCCTGGTTCGTGCCCGAATCGGTCACGACCCGCAGCCCGGCCACGTCCTTCGGCTCGCGGATCGCGGCAATCCGGCTGCTGGTCTTCACGTAAAAGCCGAGCTGATCCTTCCGGTAGGTCGAGAAGTCGAACTTCTCCTTGCGCTGCTCGGTGACCGTCACGTTCGAGATCACCACGTCGACCTTGCCGGACTGCAGCGCGAGCGGCCAGTCGGCCCACGCGAGCGGCACGATCTTCAGCTTGCGCCCGACGCTGTCCGCGATGAGCTGCGCGAGATCGGGATCGAAGCCGACCACCGTCCGCGCATCGGTCGCATACGTGCTGAGCGGCGGCAGGTTCGGCGCGATGCCGATCGTCAGCGCGTTCGCTTCGGCAAACCTGAAGCCGCCCGGCAATGCCTGCTCGACCGCCGGGTTCACGGTGCCGCGCTGCCGGCCGGTCTGCTCGGGGCTCAGGTCGAACGTCGCGGCCTGCGCGGCGAAGCTGCCGCCGATCAGCACCGCGGCCAGCATGCGAACGACACGCGCAACGGGGAATGCTGTTCTTGTCATGTTTTCCGGATTCCTTCCTGTTCGATGACGCATGGGGCGAACGCAAGCGCGGGCAGCGCGATGGTCGGCGCTGGAATACGTCGGTGCGCCGCGCTGCGTTCCCGGCCCGCTCAAGCGGGCGTCGCTTCGAGTTCGGCTGCGGCAGTGCGCCGAGGCGCCGGCTGCGCGACAGGCGACGGGCGATTCGCCTGCGACGATTCGCCCGCATACAGCGCCTTCGGATCGAACACACGTGCCTGCAGCGGCGTGAACGCGCGGAAATTCCACAGGCTGCGCGCGACGAACACACGCTGCACCCAGCGAAACGCGCGGTCGTTCTCGTCGTATTGCGGATCGAAGCGGTCGCGCGAATGCAGCGTGAAATGGTTGTTGATCAGCACCAGCTTGCCCGGCGACACCTGCACCCCGAACGACACCTCGCGCACCGCGCGATACAGGTTCGCCAGCGCTTCCTGCGCGCGCGTGTTGACCGCCAGCACCATGTCCGGATAGAACGCGACCGTCACGCGCGGCGCGTCGAGCGGCCCCGATAGCACGGCGCTCAGGTCGGTGTTGTCGCGCGGCGTCGGCGTGGCGCCGCGCCACCGGTACGGCACGCGGATGATGTAGTGCTCGCCGTAGAGCTGCGCGATATCGTCCGGCGACAGCAATTGCAGCGCACGGCGCGCATCCGCGAGCCGCGTATACGGGCCGCCGCCGGCTTCGCTGCGCACGCCGAGCAGCAGCAGCGCGAACGGCGACGTGTCGCCTTCCGGCATGTGCGCCTGCGCGGCGTTCTCGATATGGAAATCCAGCTCGACCTCGGAGCCGAGGCCCGTGTATTCGCGCGCGGTCGTCTTGTGCGGCGTCAGGTTGTTCACGAGCTCGCGGCCTTCGTGCGCGATCGAATACGGCTCGCCGGCCAGCGTGCTCAGCGCGACCAGCACGTTCTCGCTCAGCACGCCAGCCTTGAACGAGCGGCCGGTTTCCTCGAACCTCGGGCTGCCGTTCACGTCGTCGTCGATCGGCAGGTTGTCGATCTCGATCGACCCGTGCGCGTCCGCGGTCGGCGCCTTCGCGCGGTCGAACGCGTCGACGATCCGGTCGGGAAATGCGTTGTAGGCAAGCTTGCGTACTGCGCTGATATAGCCGGCGCCGCCAGCGGGATCGTAGGCCAGCGCGCCGAGCGTCTTCCGGATGTGACCGGACTCCACTGCCGTCAAGACGATTCGTTCATCTGCGAGATAGGTCATAGGTCTCTCGTATAAAGATCTTGGGTCGAAGAGCGGTATGGCACAACCGCTGCGCTTTGCCTTCCTCGGTGCGAAGCGCTCGACAAGACTAGAAGACCGTCATTGCATTGCGAAATGATATTAAATCGATTGCAAACAAAAATTGTCGATATAAGTTCAGCAACGCGGCTAGCGTCGGGCCGCATCGATTGCGCCGGTCTTTAACACTAATTCTTGTTAAAAAATCGCTGGTTATTATTTGTATTCGCTGGCGGGTCGATGCTAGTTTTCTGTCGGATTCGACGATGCGGCCGGCTCTCGACCGGCAGCCGCCCCATCACCCGCCACACGGAAAACCGCCAGATGAACCGATACCCACTGCTGCGCTGCTTGTTCGGATACGCCGGATGCGACGCTTCGTCGCCGACGGGCAGCCTCGCGACCTACGCGGCACGGGGGCAGCGATGAGCGAACGCGCTCCGGCGCTCGACTGCGCGCTAACCGCCGCCGCGCCGCCGCACCGCACGTCGCTGCGCGCGATCTTCCCGGCCGTCGCGGCCGCGAGCCTCGGCTTCGCGATCGTCCAGCTCGACGTGACCGTCGTCAACGTCGCGATTCCGAGCCTCGGCCATTCATTCGGATCGAGCGTCCACGGGCTGCAGTGGATCGTCGACGCGTACACGCTGTCGTTCGCCGCGCTGCTGCTGACGTCCGGCACGCTGGCCGACCGCTTCGGCAGCCGCCGGCTGTTCGCGTACGGCCTCGCGCTGTTCCTGCTCGCGTCGCTCGGCTGCGCGCTCGCGCCGTCGCTCGCGGCGCTGATCGCCGCGCGTGTCGCGCAGGGCGTCGGCGCGGCGATGATCCTGCCCACGTCGCTCGCGCTCATCACGCATGCTTGCGCGAACGACGCCGCCGCGCGCGTGAAGGCCGTCGCATGGTGGAGCGCGACCGGCGGCGCGATCAGCGCGGCCGGACCGACGCTCGGCGGGCTGCTGATCGATTCGCTCGGCTGGCGCGCGATCTTCTTCATCAACCTGCCGATCTGCGCGGCCGGGCTGTGGCTCACGCTGCGCCGCGTGCAGGATTCGGCCGCCGCGCGCACGCGGCTGTTCGATCCGGCCGGGCAGATCGTCGCAGTGCTCGTGCTCGGCCTGCTGACGGGCGGCATCATCCGGGCCGGCGCGCACGGGCCGGGCGACCCGTATGCGGCCGGCGCGCTGATCGCATCGGTCGTACTCGGCGCGCTGTTTGTCGCGATCGAGCGGCGCGTGGCGGCACCGATGCTGCAGCTCGCGTTCTTCAGGATCGCGCGCGTACCGGGCGTTCTCGCGATCGGTGCGATCACGAACGCCGCGTTCTACGGGCTGATCTTCTCGCTCAGCCTCTATTTCCAGAGCGCGCGCGGCTTCACCGCGACCGAATCGGGGCTCGCGCTCGCGCCGCTCACGATCATCATGCTCGCCAACATCGCGAGTGCGCGCCTCGCCGTCCGTTACGGATTCCGCGCGACCGTCATCGTCGGCCTTGCCGTATCGCTCGCGGGCTACGTGTGGCTGTGGCAAACGCTCGCCGCGCACACGCCATACGCGCTGCTGGTGCCGGGGCTCGCGGCAATGGCGATCGGCGGCGGCATCGCGATTCCCGCGCTGACGTCGACGATGCTCGGCAGTGTCGACGCCGGCCGCTCGGCCACCGCGTCCGCGATCCTCAATACCGCGCGCCAGGTGGGTGCCGCCGTCGGCGTCGCGGCGCTCGGCGCGCTGGTCGCGGGCCAGCGCGCAGCGATCGTGGCC